>NZ_CALWMU010000025.1:0-52877 GCF_944382095.1 Candidatus Acetatifactor stercoripullorum | reverse complement strand
ATCTCTCAAAAATCGGCAGATTGGTACTTTGGAAAGACATATCTGTCTTTTTATTGCAGTTTGCGGAAACTCAAGGATTTGTAAAAAATGGGAAAATGAAAACCGGCATGACGAAAGCCATACCGGTTCTGCTGTGCGCCTGACGGTGCATATTAAGCCACTACAGTGACATTGGTAGCACGGATCTTGCTGCTGTTCTGAGGATCGCATTCGGTGTCGAAGGTAACCTTCTGGCCTTCCTCCAGGGACTTAAAGCCCTCAGCATTGATTGCGGAGAAGTGTACGAATACTTCCTCTCCGGTGGCGTCATTGGTAATGAAGCCATAACCTTTCTGTGCATTAAACCATTTTACTGTACCGTTGTTCATCTTGGTACCTCCTTTTATTGTGCAGGCAGAGCCCGTTTTAGTGTTGGTGATTCTAAAACGTAGTGCAAAAAAATCACATATTTTTGTAAACCATCATCAAAGTAGCAATGACTTACAAAAATATGTGAGTTCAATGACTTTCATTTAGAATACGAGTAGAGTATACCACTGTATTTGTCGTAATGTCAATGATTTTTTATGAATAATTTTCCGGCTTTTTGCAGAAAGTATGAAAAAAGCAAAACGGAGGAAAAGGTCTGCGGCGGCAGGCGTATAGAGCGGAATGTACATTACAGTCAGTATGTTTATGATCGTGGCAATTACAATGGTGTCCTTGATGGCGGGCTTCTGGGTGGGGAGAAGCCTGCGCTGGAAGCTGGCGGAGACGGAGGAAGAAAACGGCGGGCAGCCGGGAGAACAGACAGATGAGGAAAGATTTGTCCGGGAAGCGGTTTCGGCAGGAGAGGGCCGTGAGACGGTGAAAGAAGAAGGGTCCCGCACACGGTTTGTTTTTCAGGAGCGGAAAAATAAAACGGTGGAGAAGGTAATTCCCAGGGGCTGGGCCATTGGAAGTCCCTGCGCCGGAGAAGTAAGCTTTTTTTATGAGGGAAGCCGCAGAGGCGCGGTGATTCAGGCGCAAAAGGGAATGGTGTATGCGCCTGCGTCAGGAAAAATCACAAAACTGTATCCTATGGGAAATGCTTTTCTTTTGTGCACGGAATTTGGCGTTGAGCTGTTGATCAAGGTGGGAAGCTGCAGGGATGAGATGTTCAGCATGTATTACCGGCCCCGCATTGTACAGAACGAAATTGTAAATAAGGGTAAGCTGCTTTTGGAATTTGACCTGGAGGGACTGGAGGCAGAGAATGTGGACGCCAGCGTGTCCATCAGTGTGGAAGCGGCACAGGACAGCCGGGAAATCCTTGTCACGGGACAGAAGTATGTCCGGGTGGGGGAAGAGGTTCTCTGGGTGAGAGATCAGAAGACCCTTGATTAAGGGCGCGGCTTCGGCGGTATTCCTTGGGCGTGATATGGAATGCCTGCTGAAATTCCCTGAAAAAGGTGCGGGAGCTGCCGAAGCCTGAATCCAGCGCAATCTTGGTGACGGAGTCGTCCGTGGAGATGAGCAGATCTCTGGCGTATTCCAGACGCTTGGTATTTACATAGCATGGAAAAGTGGTATGGAATTTGTCGGAAAAAAGCCTGGAGAGGCGGAAACGGCTGACGCCGAATTCCCTGGACAAAATTTCCAGGGACAGGCTTTCTGTGTAGTGGGCGTCTATGTACATAAGAATTCGCTGCTCTAAAATTAAATCCATGGATATATTCTTTGGCTCCAATGTAAGCTTTGGAAAGAGATCCGCCAAAAGAAGCGTCAGGTACCCTTCGGCCAGGGCCAGCACGGACTTTGGGATAAGGCCCTCCTTTGTAGGAAAGTCCAGGGCCAGGCTTAAAAGTCCCTTTATAGCAGCGTTTCCGTGGCAGGAAATGGCGCAGGAGGGAATAAGGCTTCTTAGGGGATTGCACTTTTGAAAATATTGCTGATAGCTGTGGCAGCAGTCGTCATCAAAAATACATAAAAGAATCCGGCTGTGGGAAACGGTTTCCAGACTGTGGAGCTGGTTTGGAAAAATAATGGCGGCGCTGCCCTCTGAAAGCAGGTACTCTGTGTGATCCACGCAGATGCGCACTTCGCCCTCCAAAAGGACAACAAGCTCTGCCTGGCGGTGCAGATGGGCCGCAAAGGATATATTGTGGGAGGTATAAAAGCGCAGGCGCTCCGAACGATTCTGGTAAAAAATACTCATAAGGCTTTCTATTCTCCTGTAAGGCGAAGATCGCAAAAAATGGCATCAGAAAGGTACTGTTTCATAGGATTATAATACTCTATTTTTATGGGATTTCAAGGGAAAATCACAATAAATGGCATAAATATTTGGCAATATGACACGCGTTGGGGGAAAAAGGCTGTTATACTTAAAAAAAAGCACCGGAAAGGAGAATGTATGGACAAAACAAAGATCAAGAAAATGTGGATTGCCGATCAGGGAGACGGCACCTACATAAATCCCATATTATATACGGATTATTCGGACCCGGACGCCATCCGCGTAGGGGAGGACTTCTTTTTAATTGCTTCCAGCTTCTGCAACACACCTGCCATACCCCTTCTGCATTCCAGGGATCTGGTGAACTGGAAGGTGATCAATTATGTGATGGACAGGCTGCCTTTTGACTATTACGACAAGCCCATGCACGGCTGCGGCACATGGGCGCCCTCCATACGGTATCATGAGGGAGTGTACTATGTGTTTGTGCCCATGCCTGATGAAGGAATTATGATGTGCAAAACCACGGACCCCTGGGGAACCTGGAGTGAACCGGCCTATGTGAGGAAGGTGGTAGGATGGATTGATCCCTGTCCTTTCTGGGATGAGGATGGCAGGGCGTATATGGTGTCCGCCTTTGCCAGAAGCCGAATCGGCTTTAAGAGCATGCTTTATATGTCTCCCATAGAGCCTGACTGCTCCGGGGTTTTGGACGATGGAAGGTTTATCTATGACGGACATGACACCCAGCCCACCATCGAAGGGCCTAAGCTTTACAAGCGCAACGGATGGTACTATATTTTTGCTCCCGCAGGGGGCGTGAAGCCGGGCTGGCAGACCGTGCTGCGCTCCAGAAATATCTATGGCCCATATGAAGAGAGGATTGTGCTGCATCAGGGAGACACCCCTGTAAACGGCCCCCACCAGGGAGCCTGGGTGGATACACCGGACGGCCAGGACTGGTTTCTGCATTTTCAGGATGTGGGAAATGCAGGCCGTATTGTGCATCTGCAGCCTATGCGCTGGGTGGACGACTGGCCTGTGATCGGCGTCAATGAAAAGGACGGCTGCGGCGAACCGGTGCTTCGTTATCAAAAACCGGATGTGGGAGCGGTTTATCCCATAGACGCTCCTGAGGACAGTGATTTCTTTGAGGGAGATACCCTGGGACTGCAGTGGCAGTGGAATGCCAACTACAAAAAAGAGTGGTACCGGCTGGGAGATGGAGGGATTACCCTGTTTGCACAGCCCTCTGATCCAAAAACACAGCTTTGCGACATCAGCAATCTGCTGCTCCAGAAATGGCCGGCCCCGGAGTTCCAGATCACCACATGCCTGCATCTGGAGCATATGGGAGAGGGCGATGTGGCGGGCATGGTGTCACTGGGAGGACATTATACAGCCCTTTTGGTCAAAAAGGAAAAAGGGAAGCTTATCCTGCAGCAGAGAACGGGAAACTGGACGAAGGACGACGAGGTGCGCACCGATCTGGGACAGGTGGAGGAAAACACACTTTATCTCCGGATGCGGGTGGAGAAGGAAACCTATGTATCCTTTGAGACTGGCTGTGATGAGGAGCATTTTTCAGCGGCAGGGGAAACAGTGGAGGCAGCTCCCGGACGCTGGGTTGGCGTAAAGGCAGGACTTGCAGCCATTAATGAAGGGGGCAGCGCCCCCGGAAGCATAAAGGCAGACTACTTTGTGTTTGAAGCGCTGCACTAGAGCTGTTTAAGAAGAGATGCTGCCCCTTTTTGGGAAGGCTATTCCACAATGGTGTAGGAGTTTTTCTTTTCTATGCGTCCCGGAAGAGGAGATGCGGGATATCCAAGGGCAGCCGCTCCGAAAACGGCGTGGTCAGGGCGCAGGCCAAAGCTGTTTAGTACGTCCCGGACAGCCGGTTCGTCACAGATGTCTTTTAACTGGTTGAGCCAGACAGAACCTATGCCAAGGGAGTGGGCTGCGAGAAATATATTTTCCAGAGCGCAGGCATTGTCCTCCCTGGCAAAGGGGCTTTCCTTTTCGTTGGCGGCAAGAATCAGCACGGCGGGGCGGTACATATCGTAATTTTCCCGGCCTAAAACCCCTGCTGCGGCCTGGGCAAGCCGTTGTATTTTTTCGCGGTTTGTAATGGCGATGAACTGCCAGGTCTGCCGGTTCATGCCGCTTGGGGCGCAGACGGCGGCCTGAAGGATTTCTGTAAGCGCTTCCTCTGGAATGGGCTGCTCCGTAAAAGAACGGCAGCTTCTTCTGGTGTAAATGTTTTCCAAAACGGTGTTCATAAAATACCTCCTTCAAAAATATGTATCTGCCTGAAAATAGGTCGTTTCCTTCTTTATCATAGCTCTTTTTTCTGTAAATGACAATAAAGTACAAAAATAAAGGAAGGGATGGGGACTATGTTATTTACGGATCAGGATTTGAAAAAGCTTATTGGCCCTTTGGTCATTGAGCAGATTTTGTCGGTTACCATCGGCATGGCGGACACCATTATGGTGGCTTCCTGCGGGGAGGCGTCTGTGTCCGGGATTTCGCTGGTGGATTCCATCAGTGTGCTGCTTGTAGGGCTTTTTGGAGCCATGGCCAGCGGAGGGGCCGTAGTGGCGGCACAGTATATGGGGAAAAAGGACAAGGAAATGGTGGGAAGGGCCTCCAACCAGCTTTTCTTAGCGGTAGGCGGCGTGGCTCTGGTGTTTATGGTGATCGCTCTGGCGGGCAACCAATTTCTGCTGAACCTGATCTACGGGGGCATAGAGGCCGACGTGATGGAGGCGGCAAGAATTTATTTTTATATAACTGCCGTGTCCTATCCCTTTTTGGGCATTTATAATGGCGGGGCGGCTTTGTTTCGGGCTGTGGGAAACGCCAAGGTATCCATGCAGGTGGCTGTGGTGGCAAATCTGATTAATGTGGCGGGAAATGCTCTTTTGATTTATGGCTTTCAAATGGGAGCGGCGGGAGCGGCCATATCCACGCTGGCAGCCCGGGTGGTGTGCGCTGTGGTGATTTTTGCCCTGCTGAAGAAAAATAAAGAGATTCCGCTGGGAAAAAGCTGGAAGCCTGATGGAAGAATCCTAAAGAAAATTTTGTATATCGGAGTGCCAAACGGTTTGGAAAACAGTATATTTCAGATCGGAAAGCTTATGGTAAGCAGTCTCATTGCAGGCTTTGGCACGGCGTCGATTACCGCAAACGCCATTGTGGGCAATGTGGGGAATTTTCAGCTGATTCCCGGAAATGCCATAGGTATGGCAATGATCACTGTGATCGGGCAGTGTGTTGGAGCGGGAGATGTAAAGCAGGCGGAATATTATAACAGAAAACTGATAAAGACGGCGTATCTTTATATGATCGTTCTGGGGATAGGGCTGATTGTTCTTGCCCGCCCTGTCTGCAGCCTCTATCAGCTGAGCGAGGCGACCACAAGGCTGACCATTACGGTGCTCTTATATAACTGCATCTGCTGTATGCTGGTGCATCCTCTGGCCTTTGCACAGGCAAATTCCCTGAGGGCGGCGGGAGACGTAAAATTTACCATGGTGGTTTCCATCGCCTCCATGTGGACCTGCAGGATTGTGCTGGCTTATCTGATGGGCGGATATATGGGGCTTGGCGTTCTGGGAGTCTGGATTGCCATGACCATTGACTGGTGTGTGCGGGCGTTCTTTTTTACCACCAGGATACGGTCCGGAAAATGGACAGCACATATGAATGTGATTACCAACGGATAGAAGCTTTGTGGCACGCCATGATTAGAAAATTGAAAAAAGTAATTGACAAATACCCTGTGGGGGTATATCCTTTTTGGTGAAAGGAATACCCCTATGGGGTATTTTAAAATGGGTGATTACGAAACTCGCTCCCAGGTTCGTGACTTTGCCAGCGAGTTTCGCAAACGCCTAATTTCAAAAAACAGAAAGGATAGGAACCGGGTGGAAGGAAAAAATAAAACGGAAGAGTGCTGTTGTCATCATAAGACAACGCCAAGGCAGGAGAAAGAGCTGAAACAGCTGAAAAATCGGCTCAACCGCATGATCGGGCAGCTAAACGGCATCAGTAAGATGCTTGACGACAACCGCTACTGCGGGGATATCCTGACCCAGGTGGCGGCGGTGGAAAGCGCCCTTCAGGCATTTGGCTATGTGGTGTTGAAGGAGCACATGGAAACCTGTGTGGTGGAAGAGATTAAAAAGGATAATGTAAAGATTGTGGATGAAGCTGTGGAGCTGATCAAAAAGCTGAAGTGATCAAGGACTTAGGAGGTGTATCGTGTGAAGGAAAGATATCATATTTCAGGCATGACCTGTTCCGCCTGCTCCTCTCATGTGGAGAAGAGCGTAAACAAGGTGGCGGGAGTGGAGCATGCTTCCGTGAACCTTCTGACGGAGACGATGGATGTGACCTATGACGAACAGGTTATCGGAAGGCCGGATATTATAGGAGCTGTGGAAAGGGCGGGGTACGGCGCCTCTCCCATGGAGCAGGAAAAGGCCGGCGGAGGCGGCCAGGCCGCTGGGACTTTTAAAACCCGGGAAAGCTCTGTGGGAGGCCGGGAAGGACTTAAGGAACAGGCAAAGGAGCAGGACCGGGCCATGAAATGGAGGCTTGGCATCTCTATCGGCTTTTTGATTCCTCTTATGTATGTGGCCATGTTCCACATGTATCAGGATTGGTTTGGGCTTCCGGTTCCGGGCTTTGTGATGAATGCCTTTCACGGAAATGCCAATGCCATGAATTTTGCGCTGACGCAGTTTTTGCTCTTACTGCCGATTTTGTATATGAACCGGAAGTTTTTTGCGGTGGGCTTTAAGACGCTTTTTCATTTAAGCCCTAATATGGACAGTCTCATAGCCCTTGGGGCGTCTGCGGCCACGGGCTATGGAATTTTTGCCATGTACCGTATCAGCTATGGGCTGGGACATGGCGACATGGCCCTGGTGGAGCAGTATTCCCACGATCTGTATTTTGAATCTGCAGGCATGATTTTAACGCTGATTACGGTGGGAAAATATCTGGAAAGCCGTTCTAAAGGGAAAACCAGCGAGGCTATCACAAAGCTCATGGACCTGTCGCCAAAGATGGCGGTCATCTTAACCCAGGACGGACAGGAAAAGGAGGTTCCCACGCAGCAGCTGAAACAGGGAGATATTTTTCTGGTAAAGCCTGGGAGTCTTGTGCCGGTGGACGGTATTGTGATAGAGGGCCGCTCCAGCATAGACGAGGCCGCCATTACCGGAGAAAGCGTTCCCGTGGAGAAGAAGGAAGGGGACAGCGTGGTTTCCGCCACCATGAATAAATCCGGATTCTTAAAGTGCAGGGCCCAGAGAGTGGGGGACGACACTACGCTGGCCCAGATCATCCGTCTGGTGGAGGAAGCCAGCGCAAGCAAGGCCCCTATCGCCCAGCTTGCGGATAAGGTGGCCGGAATTTTTGTGCCGGTGGTCATCGCCATTTCGCTGGTCACCCTTGGCGCATGGCTTGCGGCAGGAGCGGGAGCGGAATTTGCCATATCAACGGCTATCGCAGTGCTGGTGATTTCCTGTCCCTGTGCGCTGGGACTGGCCACACCTGTGGCCATCATGGTGGGAACCGGCGTAGGAGCCAGCCACGGCATTTTGATTAAATCCGGGGAGGCTCTGCAGCGGGCCAAGGAAATTGACACGGTGGTGCTGGATAAAACAGGCACCATTACAGAGGGAAGCTTAAGCGTTATGCAGGTTAAGACGCTGGCGGCGAAGCACACAGGGGAACAGATTATCGCTCTGGCAGCCGCTTTGGAGAGTAAAAGCGAGCACCCTCTGGCGGAGGCGGTAGTAAGAGCTGCCAAGGCAGCTCCGGCAGCTAAAGCAACTCCGGCAGCCCAGGACGGCAGTCTCTATCAGGGAATTGGCGTTTCGGATTTCAATGCGGTATTTGGCCGGGGCATTGAAGGGAAGCTTGAGGCGGACTGGATACAGCCCGGGAAATACTATGTGGGAAACAGCGCTTATCTGGCGGAAAACCATATCTCCCTGGAGGGAGAGGATGGCGCCTTGTGTCAGCCCATAGCCGACGCTATGGCGGACGAAGGCCAGACGCCCCTTTTTGTGGCGGATGAGAACCGGGTTCTGGGTATTATCGGCGTGGCCGACAGCATCAAGGAAAGCTCTCTGGAGGCCATCCAGGCATGGCATCAGATGAAGGTGAGGGTGATCATGCTCACCGGGGATAACAGACGGACGGCGGAGGCTGTGCGAAAGAAGCTTAATCTTAAGGAGGTAGTGGCCGAGGTGCTGCCCCAGGACAAAGAAAAAAAGGTTTCCCAGCTAAAGGAGCAGGGCTGCAGGGTAGCTATGATCGGGGACGGTATCAACGATGCTCCCGCTCTGGCAGCAGCAGATGTGGGCATGGCAATCGGAGCGGGAACGGATGTGGCGATAGAGAGCGCGGATATCATTTTGATGAAGAGCGATTTAAGAGACGCTGTTACAGCCATGCGCCTGAGCCGGGCGGTGATCCGGAATATCAAGGAAAACCTGTTCTGGGCGTTTTTCTATAACAGCATCGGAATCCCGCTTGCCGCAGGTCTTTTGTATCCGGCCTTTGAACTGCGCTTAAATCCAATGTTCGGCGCTGCGGCCATGAGTTTAAGCAGTATTTTTGTGGTAGGCAATGCACTCCGGCTGCGGGGCTTTAAAAGCTCCTTCGGCAAAAGGGAGGCAAATATAAAAAATATAGAAAAAAGGAATGAGAAAGGAAGAAAAGAAATGACAAAGGTATTGACAGTGGAAGGCATGATGTGTGCACACTGCACCGCAAGAGTGCAGAAGGCTTTGGAGGCCGTGGAAGGTGTAAAAGAGGCAGCCGTAAGCTTAGAGGATAAGACGGCAGCAGTGCAGCTTGAAAAGGAGGTTTCCGACCAGGTCCTTACAGCGGCTGTGACAGACGCCGGCTATGAGGTAACGGATGTGAAGATAAGCTGAAGGGGCAACCATTAATATTTCTTTAAGATTTTTACCAGGGAATTGTGTACAGGATGCAGATATGCTAAGTTATGTGTATGCGGACACATCTGAAATTTGCGTAAGATCAGCGTTTAAAGCGCGGAAATGAGGTACTTATGAAGAATAAGCTGTATTATCTTTTGTTTGTTGTCTACGCACTGGTGGTGGTTTTTATCCTGTATATCAACGGCGTGTTTTCCCAGGATACCTCCGGCCTTGTGAATTTGTTGATCAATGTGGGCTTCCTGGTAATCATCGGTATTTTATTTATTATATCCAGCGTCAGCTTTTCCAGGCTGAACCGCTGTACGGATGATCTGTGCGAAGCGGCGGACCAGCTGTATCAGGAGTATAAGGAAAAGGGACAGAATCTCTGGGAGAGCTGCCGTGACAAAAAGGATTTGTTTCACGAGGAGATACTGAAAACGGCATTCTCCAAATATAAGGCCAGAATCAGCAATTACCGCACCAAAAGGGGATATGCCGGAACCTGTGATCTGGAGGAGTATATCAACGAGGACCTTCTGGATCAGGCGGCTATGACCTATTATAACTCAGGCATAGCGGGGACCATGACGGGACTTGGCATTCTGGGAACCTTTCTGGGGCTTACCATGGGGCTTGGCTCCTTTGACGGCAATGATATTTTTACCATTTCCGATAATGTGGGACCGCTGCTTTCTGGAATGAAGGTGGCCTTCCACACTTCGGTATACGGTATTTTCTTTTCTCTGGTATTTAACTTTGTGTACCGCAGCATTATGTCCGACGCCTACGAAAAGCTGGAGCGCTTTCTGCAGGTATTCCGCCAGTGCGCCATGCCGCCGGAAATGCCGGCAGATGAAAATGGCGCCGCCATGCTGGTGTATCAGGCGAATATGTCCCGCAGCATGAAGGAGATTGCCCAGCTTTTAAGGGGAAATGCCCTGGATCAGACAGCGGGTGTGGAGCGTATCGTTAAGGAATTTGTGGAACAGATGCAGTCTGCACTGGGAACGGATTTCGGGCGGTTTGGAAACACGATGAGGGCCACCCAGGAGGCCCAGCAGGCTTATGCAGATAACTGCAGGAATCTCATTGACGCTGCTACGGCGCTGGTGGAGGTCAACCGAAACGTACAGGAGACCCTGGCACAGATCATGAAGCGTCAGGAGGAGTTTGCCCAGGAGTTAAATGCCCAGAAGGAAAAACTGGAGGATACCTGTGAGAATATAAGCGATGAGGTATCCAGCCAGCTTTACACCTTTACCCAGACAAGGAGCGCCTATGAAAAATAACAGGAAGAACAGAGAGGCTTTTGCGGAGCACAGCTTTTGGCAGTCCTATTCGGATATGATGGCAGCCCTTCTTTTGATCTTTATTTTAATCATCGCCATCACTCTGGCCATATATAAGCAGAAAACCTCCGACTTAGAGCAGACCAGACTGGACTTAAGCGCAGCACAGGAACAGCTTGACGCGACCCGGGCGGACCTGGAAAGCTCAAGAGCGGAGATTGAGCAGCAAAATAAAGAGCTGGAGGAATCTCTGGCCCAGCTGCAGCAGGCCTATGCCCAGGCTGCGCTGACACAGGAGGAGCTGGATCAGGCTTATCTGGAAATTGCAAATGCCCAGGCGGAGCTTTCCGCCACAAGGAGCGAGCTGCAGAATATAGTGGGAATCCGCACGGATTTGATCGGAGAGCTGCAGAATACCTTTGAGAATTCCAGCATGACGGTGGACGCTCAGACAGGATCCATCACCTTTTCCGCGGACGTGCTCTTTCGGTATAACAGCGCTACGCTTACATCCCAGAGCCGCAGCACCCTGCGGGAGGTCATTCCCAAATATCTGGAGGTGCTTTTACAGGATCAGTACCGGGAATATATTGCGGAAATTATCATCGAGGGACATACGGATACGGACGGCGGATATCTGAGCAATATGGAGCTGTCCTACAACCGGGCCAGCGCAGTGGCTAAATTCTGTCTGGATGAGGAAAACGGGCTCGGCCAGGAAAAAATAGAGCAGCTGCAGGAGCTTTTGACTGTGAACGGGCGTTCCTACAGCGAGCCTGTCTACGAGACGGATGAGGCGGGAGCCCAGACCGGGGAAATAGATATGGCCGCCTCCCGCCGGGTGGAAATCAAGTTCCGCTTAAAGGAGGACGAAATGATCGAGAAGATTTCTTCCATCCTGCAGCAGCAATAAAAGAGCCTTTATAAAAAGTTTATACTTTTGTGCTTGCTTTTTATCTCCTCTGTGTTATAGTAGATATAGAACAAACAACTTAAGGCAGAGATGAGGAGGTGTGCGTATGAATATTCAAAAGTTTACGCAAAAGTCCATGCAGGCAGTGGAAGGCTGCGAAAAGCTGGCTTATGAATATGGAAATCAGGAAATTGAACAGGAGCATCTGCTGTACAGCCTTTTGACGATAGAGGACAGCTTGATTTTAAAGCTTGTTGAGAAAATGGGAATCCAAAAGGAGCATTTTGTAAACCGGGCGGAGCAGGCCCTGGGAAAATGCGTGAAGGTACAGGGAGGCCAGGTGTACATCGGCCAGCACCTGAATAAGGCGCTGACTTATGCGGAGGATGAGGCAAAACAGCTGGGAGACGAATATGTGTCCGTGGAGCATTTATTCCTTGCCATGATCAAGAATCCCAACAAGGAGATCGCTCAGATTTTTAAGGAATATGGCATCACCAGGGAGCGTTTCCTGCAGGCGCTGTCCACGGTAAGGGGCAATCAGCGGGTTACAAGCGACAATCCGGAGGCTACCTATGACACCCTGGAGAAATATGGCCAGGATTTGGTGGAGCGGGCAAGAAATCAAAAGCTGGACCCTGTGATCGGACGAGACAGTGAAATCCGCAATGTGATTCGGATTCTTTCCAGAAAAACAAAGAACAATCCCGTTTTGATCGGTGAGCCCGGCGTGGGCAAAACCGCCGTAGTGGAGGGGCTGGCCCAGAGAATTGTGAGAGGAGACGTCCCCCAGGGGCTGAAGGATAAGAAGATTTTTGCGCTGGACATGGGAGCCCTTGTGGCGGGAGCCAAATACAGGGGCGAGTTTGAGGAACGTTTAAAGGCGGTGCTGGAGGACGTAAAAAACAGCGACGGACAGATTATTCTGTTTATCGACGAGCTTCATACCATTGTGGGTGCGGGCAAGACGGACGGCGCTCTGGATGCCGGGAATATGTTAAAGCCCATGCTGGCCAGAGGAGAGCTGCACTGTATCGGCGCCACTACTCTGGATGAGTACCGTCAGTATATTGAAAAGGATGCGGCGTTAGAGCGTCGGTTCCAGCCGGTTCAGGTGGATGAGCCCACGGTGGAGGACACCATCTCCATCCTGAGAGGCTTGAAGGAGCGTTATGAGGTTTACCACGGCGTGAAGATCATGGACAATGCCCTGGTGAGCGCCGCAGTGCTTTCCAACCGTTATATCTCGGACCGGTTCCTTCCGGACAAGGCCATCGACCTGGTGGACGAGGCCTGCGCCCTCATTAAGACGGAGCTGGACAGTATGCCCACGGAGCTTGATGAGCTCCAGAGAAAGATCATGCAGATGGAGATTGAGGAGGCGGCCCTGAAAAAGGAGGATGACCGGTTAAGTAAAGAGAGGCTTGCAAGCCTTCAGAAGGAGCTGGCTGAGTTAAAGGAGGAATTTGCAGGCCGCAAGGCCCAGTGGGACAATGAGAAGGCGTCTGTGGAGAAGCTTTCAAAGCTGCGTGAGGAGATTGATCAGGTAAACAGTGAAATCCAGATCGCACAACGAGAGGGCAACCTGGAAAAGGCTGCGGAGCTAAGCTACGGCAGGCTGCCGGCGTTAAAAAAGCAGCTGGAGCAGGAGGAGGAGAGAGTGAATTCCTCCGATCTGTCCCTGGTGCATGAAAAGGTATCTGATGAGGAGATCGCCAGAATTATCTCCCGGTGGACGGGCATCCCTGTGGCAAAGCTGACGGAGAGCGAGCGGAACAAGACGCTGCATCTGGACGAGGAGCTGCACAAGAGAGTGATCGGGCAGGACGAGGGCGTCACCAAGGTGACGGAAGCCATCATCCGCTCCAAGGCGGGGATTAAGGACCCTACAAAGCCCATAGGCTCCTTCCTGTTTTTAGGGCCCACCGGCGTGGGCAAGACGGAGCTTGCCAAGGCACTGGCTGCGGCGCTGTTTGACGACGAAAACAATATGGTGCGTATCGATATGAGCGAGTATATGGAGAAATACTCCGTATCCCGCCTGATCGGAGCCCCTCCCGGATATGTGGGATATGAGGAGGGCGGACAGCTGACTGAGGCAGTCCGCAGAAAGCCTTACAGCGTGGTACTGTTCGATGAGATCGAGAAGGCTCATCCCGACGTGTTCAATGTGCTTTTGCAGGTGCTGGATGACGGGCGTATCACGGACTCCCAGGGAAGAACCGTGGACTTCAAGAATACGATCCTGATTATGACCTCCAATATCGGGGCAAGCTACCTGTTAGAGGGCATTCACCCGGATGGAAGCATTCAGCCGGAGGCGGAGAGCATGGTGATGAACGATCTGCGGGCTCATTTCAGACCGGAATTTTTGAACCGTCTGGACGAGATTATCCTCTTTAAGCCGCTGACAAAGGAAAATATAGAGGGAATCGTTCATTTGATCATTGCCGACCTGAACAAGCGTCTGGCAGACCGTGATCTTAAGATAGAGCTCACAAAGGAAGCCCTTTCCTTTGTGGTGGATAACGCCTATGACCCGGTTTACGGCGCAAGGCCCCTGAAGCGTTATATCCAGAAGCATGTGGAAACGCTGGCGGCAAAGCTGATTCTGGGAGACCAGGTATCCTCCGGAGACACCATTCTGATCACCCTGGAGGACGGAGCCTTGAGCGCAGCTGTGAAGAAGCAATAAAAGAGATTTGGATGCAGGCAAAAAAATCCTCCCTGTTTTGTGCGACAGGGAGGTATTTTTTGCGCAGAATTTTCTTGTAAAAGTGAAAGCTTTTTGTTAATATAAACTTAAAAACAGGTAATAAACTTAAAATATTCGACTAAAATTACTTAAAAGCCATACCGGAGAAAGGAGAGGGGCATGAATCTGCAGTATTTGGAGGAGGAACGAATTTTTCGCCTGGACACGCCGGGCACATCCTATCTGATCGGCATTGTGGGAGAAGAGGGGTTTTTAGGCCATATTTATTACGGAGGGAGGCTGGCGGATTTAAGCGGAATCAAAACGCTGCTTCGGACCGAGGAAGCGCCCTATACTCCGGATACAAATGACAGGGAGCGGATTTCCTTTCTGGACAGCTTTCCTATGGAGTATTCCTTCCACGGTGTGGGAGATTACAGAGAAAGCTGCGTGCGGGTGAGAAACGCTTTAGGAGCTGGCGCAGTCTGCCTGACCTATGTAAAGCATGAGATTTTCCGGGGGAAGGAAAAGCTTCCCGGGCTGCCCGCTGTCTTTGGCGGCCAGGACGATGTGATGAGTCTTGCAATCACCTGCGAGGACAAGGCGCTGGGGCTTGGGGCAGTGTTAAAATACAGTGTGTTTGCGGATACGGACGCCATTGCAAAAAGCGTCTGCTTTACCAATCTGGGGGAAAAGCCCCTTTATCTGGAAAAGGCGTTGAGCGGCTGCCTGGATATGGACAACAGAGAATTTGACGTGCTGACCCTTCACGGCTCCTGGGGAAGAGAGCGGCATATGGAGCGTAAAAAGCTGGGACATGGGAAATTTAAGGTCTCCTCCCTAAGAGACGGCAACTGTCATCAGGAGCATCCCTTTCTTGCGCTTTTGTCCCCCGGAGCAGACCAGGATGCGGGGGAGGTGTACGGCTTTCATTTTGTCTATTCCGGGAATTTCATGGCCCAGGCCGAGGTAAACCAGTTTGACAGCGTGAGAGTGGTTATGGGAATTGAGCCGGAGGATTTTTGCTGGAAGCTGGAGCCGGGAGAAAGCTTTCAGACCCCGGAGATGATCACGGTGTATTCGGAAAAGGGACTTTCCGGCATGACAAAAAGCCTTCACACACTTTACAGAAAGCACCTGATCCGAAGCCCTTATCTGCATAAAAGACGGCCCATACTGATCAATAACTGGGAGGGCACCTACTTTGATTTCAATGAAGAAAAGCTGATTGAGATTGCCAGACAAAGCGCGGCCTTGGGGATCGAAATGCTGGTGATGGACGACGGCTGGTTCGGGGATCGGTGCGACGACAGCCGCTCCTTAGGGGACTGGCAGGTGAATCAGGAGAAGCTAAAGGGGGGACTGCCCTATCTGGTGGAGCAGGTAAAGGCTCTTGGAATGCAGTTTGGCATCTGGTTTGAGCCGGAAATGATCTCCCCGGATTCCAGGCTTTACAGGGAGCATCCGGACTGGGCCATCGCCATTCCGGGAAGAAGGCCGGGAATGGCCAGAAACCAATATGTGCTGGATTTAAGCCGGAAAGAGGTCAGAGATCACATTATGGAGGAAATGTTTGACATTCTCCACAGTGCGGACATTGCCTATGTAAAATGGGATATGAACAGACCCCTGACAGACCTTCACAGCGCGGCGCTTGCGCCGGACAGACAGGGAGAGCTGGCCCACCGCTTTGTGCTGGGAATGTATGAAATGCAGGAGAGGCTGCTTGCGGAATTCCCCGGGCTTTTGCTGGAAAACTGCAGCAGCGGGGGCGGACGCTTTGATCCGGGAATGCTGTATTACAGTCCCCAGATCTGGTGCTCGGACGATACGGACGCCGTGGAGAGACTTGCCATACAGGAGAGCACGGCCATGCTGTATCCTTTGTCCACCATTGGGGCTCATGTGAGTGTGTGTCCCAATCATGCGGTGGGACGAAATACGCCCCTTGAGACCAGAGGGTTTGTGGCTCTTGCGGGCACCTTCGGCTATGAGCTGGATATCACAAAGCTGACGGAGGAGGAAAAGGAGCTGGTTTCAAGACAGACCAGGCTGTATGGAAGCCTTTGTGAGCTGATCAGAGAGGGTGATTATTACAGGCTTGCCTCCTATCAGGAAAATCATTCCTATGACTGTTTCCAGGTAAACGCTGCAGACGGCGGACAGGCGCTTGTTTTCTATACCCAGGTGCTCAACGAGACAAACCGCAAAGCCAGGTTTATCCCTTTAAGGGGGCTTTTGGAGGAGGCCCGGTATGCCTTGTACCAGGCGGACATTAAGACGGAGGAGCTTTTTGTTTACACAAACAGGATATTTTCAGGAAGCGTGCTTATGAAGGCCGGGCTTCCTGTGGAGAGAATGTGGGGGGATTTTCAGGGGAGGCTTTTGTATCTGAAAAAAATCTAAGGGAAGAAAACAGAGGAAGGAAAGCAGGAAAACAAGACGGATATGGGAAAAATTGTGAGAATGGCTGATATTGCAGCAAGGCTTGGGGTCAGCACCGTGACCGTGTCAAAGGCTCTCGGGGATCAGAAGGGGGTCAGCGAGGAGCTCAGGGAGCGAATCAAGCAGATGGCCGGGGAAATGGGGTATAAGGCTCCCTCCGCAAACAGGAGCGAAGAAAAAAAGAGCTATAATATCGGAGTGCTGGTGGCGGAAATCTATATTGAAAAATATGCTACCTTCTATTGGGAGCTTTATCAGAAAATCACAACCGCTGCGGTGAAGGAGGACTGCTTTGTGCTGCTGGAGGTTCTGGAATCGGCGGCGGAGAAGGAGCTGCAGGATATTAAACTGATCCGGGAAAATAAGATCGACGGTCTGATTGTGCTGGGAAGCGTCAGTACCGAATACCTGGAGCAGCTGTGCAGGGGAAACGATCTTCCTATTGTGTGCATGGATTTTTATGACAACAAGGTTAAGGTGGACTGTGTGATTTCCAACAGCTTTTATGGCGCTTATCAGCTTACCAACTATTTGTTTGACAAAGGACATCAAAAGATTGCCTTTGTGGGAACGCTGCTTGCCACCGACAGCATTACGGACCGCTACCTGGGCTATCAGAAGTCGCTTATGGAGCATGGAGTGGCGGTGGAAAAAAAATGGGTTATCCCTGACCGGGATGAGAGCAGAAAGTGCTTTGATCATATTACCTTTCCCCGGGAAATGCCCACAGCCTTTGTATGTAACTGTGACCTGACGGCCAGCAAGGTGGTCAAAGGCCTTCAGGAGAGGGGCCTTTGTGTGCCGGGCGACGTTTCTGTGGTGGGATATGACGATTATCTTTATCCGGGCCTGTGCGATGTGGAGCTGACCACCTATTCCGTCAATATGGAGAAAATGGCGGAAACAGGTGTGGAAATTCTAAGAAGCCGGCTGGGCGGGGATCTGGGGCAGATAGGCATTCATGTGATAGAAGGAGGCCTTGTGGAGCGTGACAGCGTTTCACCTATAATATAAAGAACCCTTACGATAGGCGGCGGGCGTTATGCCCGCCGCTTTTTTAAAGTGGCGGATAAAATGATTTACATTTTCATATCCGATGGAAGAAGCAATCTCATGGATTTTTAAATTGCTGTTTTCAAGAAGCTCCCTGGCGGCGGCAATACGGGTTTTGTGGAGATATTGCATGGGAGAAATGCCATAGTGCTCCTTAAATTCCCGGCAGATCCGGTAGCGGCTCACCTGACTGCGCATCTCCAGCTGCTGCAAAGTAAGATCAGTGTAATAGCTTTTATCCAGCAGCTCCTTTATCTCAGTGAGATAGCCTGGAATTTTCTTTGCACAGGGGGCTTTTTGAAACAGCATTTGGGTTAGAAGCTCTGTAAGCAGCAGGTTTGCCTGAAAGGAATCCACCGGCTGCTGCCGGATCAGCGCGCGGTAGCCGGGCAACAGAGAAACGGGGGAGGGAGGTTCAAAAAAGAGAGAATCGGACAGCAGAGTACGGCAGTAGCAGCCGGCGCTGCAGCCGTCAAAAAGAAGCAGCTTAAATCCGCCGAAGTCCTTTATGGAAAGGGTATGGGGCACTCTGCCGTCTATCAGGAGAAACTGTCCTTGATTTAACAGCAGGGAGCTTTCCGACGCAGAAAGCGGGGTATACCGCACGCTTCCCCGTGTGGAATGGAGAATCCCATAGGTGGGAAACAGGTTTGAAGAAAGCGTAAGGGAAGCGCCTGCACTGCAGTGGAGGACGCCCAGTCTGCACAGCAGATGCCGCAGAGCAGCTTCTTCATTTTGAATCTCATAGAATTGAAGGGGACTGGCGTCCTGGGAGGGAGTTCTCAGGGTATATACGGGAAATGAATTCATATGCCGTTCCTCGCTTTCCGCAGATTGCTTAAATAAAATTAAATTAATAATTGTAATAGAAAAGCAATAATTGTATAATTGATTTAAAAAGGTAATAGGCAAGAAAATATATAAGGTAACAATTAACCTAATAATTAACATTATAATGCTTAAAAAAGAAAAAATACACCGTGATAATAGCTAAAATCACCGTGATATAATTGTATAAATAGACGAAATGGACAAAGAAATCAATAATAAGATATAAAAAGCAATTAATGTAGATGACTAATAATAAATTTAATGTAAAATAAATTTAAGTTAACAAGTAGTTAACAAAAATTAAAGGAGGGTTATATTATGAAACTGAAAAAGGTTATGGCATTGTCTCTGGCAGCGGCGCTTACCTGTTCTCTGGCAGGCTGCGGCAATGAAACCGCACAGACAGCGCAGAGCAGTACCACTGCTGACAGTCAAGAGAGCACGGAAACGCAAAGCGGCGGGGAGGACGTTTTGGAAGAGGAGCTGGGCTATGCGGATATCGTACTGGGAGAGACCTATGCGGACTTGACGGCGTCCATAAAGGTAATGTCTCACAGGACAGACCTGGCGGATACCAAATTCCCTGAGTATATTGCAGCGTTCAATGAAATGTATCCTAATATTACGGTAGAATATGAAACCATCACTGATTATGCAGAGCAGGCGCTGCTTCGTATTGAACAGTCTGACTGGGATATTATGATGATTCCTGCAGTGGACAAAAAGGATCTTGGCACTTATTTCGTACCCTATGGCGATCTGGAAACTGTCAGTGAACAGGTACGGTTTGCAAACACCTGGGTGTTTGACGATCTGGTGTATGGAATTCCTTCCACCGGAAATGCCCAGGGCATCGTATATAATAAGCAGGTATTTGCAGATGCAGGAATTACGCAGCTGCCCACTACGCCCGACGAATTCATGTCTGCACTGCAGGCCATCAAGGAGAGCAATCCCGATGTGATTCCTCTGTATACCAACTATGCGGCTGAGTGGACCATGGGAGCATGGGACGCCTATATTGGAGGCTCCGCAACAGGAAGCGCAGCCTTTATGAATCAGGAGCTGATTCACAGCGCTTCACCTTTTTCTGACAGAGGCGATGGCACAGGCCCCTATGCGGTGTATAAGCTTCTTTATGATGCGGTTGCCCTGGGATATACCGAGGAGGATTACACCACTACGGACTGGGAGGGCTGCAAGGGCATGATCAACAACGGAGAGATCGGCTGTATGGTGCTTGGCTCCTGGGCCTACTCTCAGATGGTGGAGGCAGGACCCAACGGCGATGATATTGGCTATATGTCCTTCCCCATTACCGTGGACGGAAAGCAGTATGCTTCCGCAGGACCGGATTACAGCTACGGCATTAACGTACAGTCCTCTGATGACAACAAAAAGGCTGCCATGGTTTACGTGAAATGGCTCACCAATCTTTCCAATTTCTCTTATTCCGAGGGCGGCATTCCCATCGACGTAAACGGGGCTTATCCCGATTTGTATTCCGCTTTTGACGGTATAGAATTTGTGGCGGATGAAGCGGCTCTTCCGGGAGAGGAGACCTATCTGAACGATCTGAATACACAGTCCGAGCTGATGATCAACGCCGGTGGAAACAGGAAGATCATGGAGATCGTAGAGCATGCGGCCCAGGGCGATATGAGCTATGACGAGATCATGGAATCCTGGAACCAGGCATGGAGCGACGCACAGACTACACTGGGAATCGAAGCGCAGTAAGCAAAAAAGTGCGGGGGCAATGCCCCCGCATTGTGCCAAGGGCCTCAAAAGGGACAGAAAGGGCGTAAGGATATGAAAACAGGTTTTGATTTTGCAAGGTGGTTTAAGGGAAGAAAGGTGCAGAGATTTCTGGTGATTTTCACATTTATGGCGGTGCCGCTTTTACTGCTTTTTGTGTTCACCTACCTTCCCTTCGGGGAAATGGTGAATTTCAGCTTTTATAACATGAGATATACCGGAACGAGAACCTGGGTGGGACTTCAGAATTACATAGACGTTTTCCGGAGAGACGACTGCTTTGGGGCGCTGAAGCTGAGCTTTTATTATATGGCAGGAGCGGTGGTGCAGCTTATGCTTGCGTTGTACTTTGCAACGCTTCTAAGCTTCCGGGTGAGGGGCGGCAGCTTTTTTAAGGGAGCCATTTTCTTCCCCTATCTGATCAACGGCATTGCCATAGGCTTCATCTTCAAGTTTTTCTACACCAGGGGCTTTGTGCTTGATACGGTGCTTGGGTGGTGCGGCTTTGAATTGGATCAGCTTCCTTTTTGGCTGAGGGACACCAATATCAATAATATATCCCTTGTGGCCACCAGTGTGTGGCGCTATATGGGACAGAACATGGTGCTTTTTATTGGAGCCATCATGTCTGTGGACGGCGAGCTTTATGAGGCGTCAAGGCTGGACGGTGCAAACCGGTTCCAGCAGTTTATCCATATTATTCTTCCCAATATCAGAACCATTGTCATGCTGAATCTGATCCTGTCCATTACCGGTTCCTTAAGCGCTTTTGAACCGGCCTACGTGATCACCAGCGGCGCCAACGGGACAGCCACCTACTTTGTGCTGATGGATGAGCTGGCTCATGTGACCCAGAAGGTAGGTCTGGCAAGCGCCATGGCTGTGGTGCTGCTTGGCATGATACTGCTTGCAACCCTTCTGCAGAAGCTGTTCTTTAAATATGTGTTCAGAAGCGCAGAGGATGAGGATAAGGGCGCCGGGGCAAGAAGGGAGAGAAGGCTTGCCCGCTATGCAAGGCGGCATAAGACGGGGAAAGGAGAGTTAAGACCATGAAGGTATTCCTGTTTGTAAAAAAAGCTGCTGCAAAAATATTGATTTATGCCAGCCTGCTCCTTGCCGCCTTTATCGCGCTGGTTCCGGTAGCCAGCTGCGTCATCACAGCCTTTAAGCCGGATGAGGAGTATGCGGCCACCAATGTGATGGAGCTTCCTGCGGTGTGGAAAAGCTTTTCCCCAAGCCTTGCATGGATAAAAGAGGCTTTCGCCAACTTTATCACAGCCTGGCAGAGGGCGGATATGCTGCTGGCCTTCCGCAATACGGCTATTATTCTGTTTTTTGTGCTTTTGGGCTCCATTATGACAGGCTCTATGCTGGCCTATGTGCTCAGCCGTTTTAAGTTTCCGGGAAACGGACTGATCCGCAGCCTGTTTCTATTTGCCAGCCTTCTGCCCGGTATTGCCATGCAGGTTTCGCTCTACCGCATTATGTACGAGCTGGATTTTATCAATACCCTTTACGGCTATATTATCATGCAGATGGGCACGGACGTTATATCCATCTACATCTTTATCCAGTTTTTTGAAAATATCTCAACCTCTCTGGACGAATCCGCCATTATGGACGGCTGCACCTATTTCGGCGTTTTCTTTCGGATATTATTCCCTTTGTTAAAGCCGGCCATTGTGACCGTGCTGATTTTAAAGGGGGTGGGCACCTACAATGAGTATTATGCAGCCAGCCTGTATCTGCAGGATAAGACAAAATATATCACAGTTGCCACCTGTCTGTACAAATTTACGGGGCCTCTGGGAAATCAGTATAATCTGATCTGCGCTGGACTTTTGATTACGCTGCTTCCGGCCCTGGTGATTTTTATTCTGTGTCAGAAGCAGATTTACGGAGGGCTTACCCTGGGAGCTGTGAAGGGCTGAAACAAAAGGAGGCAGAAAGTGTGAGGAAGCCGGAAGAGCACAACAGAATCAGCAGGCAGATGAAAACGGAGATGAAAAGACATCTGGAGGAAAAGCTGCTTCCCTTCTGGAAGGGACTCATTGACCGTGAAAATGGAGGATACTTCGGATATATGGACGGGCAGCTTCAGATTCATAAAGAGGCGGTGAAGGGCTGTATCTTAAACAGCAGAATACTGTGGTTTTTTTCAAACGCTTATCTTTGCCTGGGAGACAGGGAATTGGAGGAGTATGCGGCGTGGGCCTATGTTTTTCTGCGAGATTGCTTTTATGACAAGGAAAAAGGGGGGCTGTTTTGGTCCGTAACCTGTGAGGGCAGGGTGGAGGATGACGGAAAGCATACCTACAATCAGGCGTTCGGGGTGTACGCCCTCGCAGCCTATTACAGAGCCTTTGGAGAAGAGGAGGCGCTTTTGCTGGCCGGAAAGCTGGTACAGGTGATAGAGGAAAAATGCTTTGACCGGTACGGCTATAAAGAGGCCCAGACACGGGACTTTGGGCCTGCGGACAATGAAAAGCTGTCGGAAAACGGCGTGCTGGCGGACAGAACCATGAATACCCTTCTGCATGTGCTGGAGGCCTATACGGAATATTACAGAATTACAAGGGATTTGGCCGTGGGAGAAAAGCTTCGGTATATGCTGGGCCTGATAGAGGGGAAAATTTACAATTCAAAGCTTCGGCGCCAGGAGGTTTTTTTTGACAACGAGATGCACAGTCTCATTGATCTGCATTCCTATGGCCATGATATTGAGACGGCATGGCTTGTGGACCGATGTGTGGAGATTTTGGGGGATGCGGACTGGGCCGGAAAAATGAGCCCTGTAACTGCAGCCTTGGAGGATCAGGTATATAAAGAGGCTTACAGGAGCCATTCCCTGGCCAATGAGTGCGAGAAGGGTGTGGTAGACGAAAGGCGTATCTGGTGGGTACAGGCAGAGGGCGTGACGGGCTTTTACAACGCCTGGCAGAAAACGAAAGAAGGCCGGTATCTGGAGGCTTCCGCAGATGTCTGGGGCTTTATCAGGGAGCATATTGTGGATAAAAGGCCCGGTGGGGAATGGTTCTGGTATACGGATGAAGCAGGCCGGCCGGCGGTGGAGGCCCCGGAGGTGGAGCCCTGGAAATGTCCCTATCACAATGGGAGAATGTGTATGGAAATCATGATGAGAGGAGAAGGAAGCGATGCTCCATGAAAATTATTACAGAGAGCTTGCAAGGCAGGAAGCCCTGATTGCCAGAAAAAATAAGGTTGATGAAAGCTTTTATAACGGCGTTTATGAGCGGTATGTGTATCCGGTGCTGACCAGAGAGCATGCGCCCCTTTTCTGGAGATATGATCTCAATCCGCAGACCAATCCTTATTTTCAGGAGCGGCTGGGGATCAATGCGGTGATGAATGCGGGGGCCGTTCGTTTAAACGGCCGTTTTTATCTGGTGGCCAGAGTGGAGGGGAATGACAGAAAATCCTTTTTTGCGGTGGCGGAAAGCGAGAGCGGTGTGGATGGCTTCCGCTTCTGGGATTATCCTGTGAGGCTGCCGGATACCTGCCCGGAGGAGACTAATGTATATGATATGCGTTTGACAAAGCATGAGGACGGCTATATTTATGGGGTTTTCTGCTCGGAAAGCAAGGATACTGCATCCTCCGATCTGTCGGCGGCGGTGGCATCGGCGGGTATTGTGCGCACAAAGGATCTTAAGAAATGGGAGAGGCTGCCAAATTTAAAGACGCTGCGTTCCCCGCAGCAGAGAAACGTGGTGCTGCATCCGGAATTTGTAAAGGGAAAATATGCCTTTTATACCAGACCCATGGACGGTTTTATCGAGACGGGGTCAGGGGGCGGCATTGGCTTTGGGCTGTGTGATGACATCGAAAATCCGGTGATAGATGAAGAGGTTATCCTGAGCAGGAGAAGGTATCATACCATAACAGAGGCAAAAAACGGCGCAGGAGCGGTTCCCATCAAAACGAAAAAGGGCTGGATTCATATTGCCCACGGTGTGCGAAGTACGGCGGCGGGGCTGCGTTATGTGCTCTATGCCTTTGCAACGGCCTTGGAGGATCCCTCCAGAATCATTGCAGAGCCTGGCGGAATGCTTATGGGGCCCAGAGGGGCGGAACGGGCAGGGGATGTGTCCAACGTAGTGTTTACCAACGGAGCCATAACAGGAGAAGACGGGAAGATTTATCTTTATTATGCTTCTTCTGATACAAGACTGCATGTGGCCGTCACCACGGTGGAGCGGCTTTCGGACTATGTGTTCCACACCCCCAAGGACCCGTTAAGAAGTTCCGGCTGCGTATCCCAAAGGTGTGAGCTGATTGACCGGAATCTGGAAATTTTAAAAAAAGAACAGGAATGGAAAGAAGTATGAGCAAATATAAAATCTTAGGCCAGCCAGTGCCAAACGTACCCTGGCAGGAAGGGCCGGATTGCTTTTTTGGAGCGCCGGTGTGGAGATACAGCGAAAATCCCATTATCGGAAGAAATCCGGTGAAAAATGTGGCAAGAATTTTCAACAGCGCGGTAATGCCCTATGAAGATGGGTTTATCGGTGTTTTCAGAGGGGAGCAGACCAACGGCATTCCCTATATTTATCTTGGAAGAAGCGGGGATGGCATACATTGGGATTTTGAGGAGAATAAAATCTCTTTTACGGATGAGGAGGGAAAGCCCTTTATGCCCGCATATGCCTATGATCCCAGGCTTGTGAAGGTGGAGGATGTCTATTACATTATCTGGTGTCAGGATTTTTACGGAGCGGCCATCGGCATGGCGAAAACCACGGACTTTCAGACCTTTACCAGAGTGGAAAATCCCTTTCTGCCCTTCAACCGCAATGCGGTGCTGTTTCCACGGAAAATAGGGGGACGCTTTTGTATGCTCAGTCGTCCCTCGGACAGCGGTCATACCCCTTTTGGGGATATTTTCTTAAGCGAAAGCCCGGATTTGGTTTACTGGGGAAAGCACAGACATGTGATGGGGAAGGGAAAGGAATGGTGGGAATCCTTAAAGATCGGCGGCGGAGCCGCTCCCATTGAGACAAGCGAGGGCTGGCTTTTGTTTTACCATGGAGTCAGCGGTACCTGCAACGGCTATGTGTACAGCATCGGGGGCGCAATCCTGGATATAGACCAGCCCTCTGTGGTGAAGTATCGGTGTGAAAATTTTCTGCTGACGCCGGAGGAGTGGTATGAGGAGAGGGGCTTTGTACCCAATGTATGCTTTCCCTGTGCCACCATACAGGACGCGGACAGCGGAAGGATCGCCATTTATTACGGTGCGGCGGACAGCTATGTGGGCCTTGCCTTTACAAAGCTGGATGATATTATGGATTATATTATGGAGCACAGTGTGGTCACACCGGACGACAGAGAGCCCGGCAGGCGGTAGCCAATGGCAGAGGAGAAAAAGGAGGGCAGCTTGAAGGCGGAAGAACTTTTAAAGCGTTATTGCAGGGATGGGGAAGCTGTGGTGCTTCCTGGAAATCCTCTGCTTTCCTTTCAGGGAAGAATAGACTGGGGAAAGGAGGAGGGCCCCTTGTGGACTTATCCGGCCACCAGCGTAACGATGAGATTTCGGGGAAGAAAGCTTTGTGCTGTGGTCACCAATCTCCACAGCTACTGGGACAATTATCTGGGCTTTATCGTAGACGGAAAGGAAGGGAAGGTGCCTCTTGCGAAGGAGGGGGTCTCCTGCATTCCACTGATAGAGGAGAATGAGGAGGGGGAGCATGTGCTTTGTCTTTTCAAGAGACAGGACGCCTGCCACAGGATACTGCTCCATGGCTTCCTTGTGGACGGCGGCTTCCGGCTTCTTGACCCGCCTCCTTCTCCGGAACGGAAAATAGAGGTGTATGGGGATTCGGTGTCGGCGGGGGAGGTGTCGGAGGCTTTGGACTGCTGCGGACTGCCTGACCCGCCCCATCAGGGGGAGCTTTCCAACAGCTATGCTTCCTATGCCTGGATTCTTGCCCGCAGCTTAAATGCCTGCATTCACGACATTGCCCAGGGCGGCGCGGGCCTGCTGGATGGAACCGGCTTTTTTTTGGCGGACCGGCTGCGGGGAATGGAAAGCATTTACGACAAGGCTGATTATTCTCCAGAACCATGGCAGACCGCAGACTGGGACTTTACCCGGTATACGCCGGATGTGGTGATTGTGGCTCTTGGACAAAATGACTCTCATCCGCTGGATTATATGGCCCAGGACTATGAGGGGGAGGCAGCTGTCCGATGGAGAAGGGCTTATAGAGCTTTTTTGGAAAGGCTTCGCAGCATTTATCCAAAGGCCGTTATCATCTGCGCCACCACTATACTGGAGCATGATGAAAGCTGGGACAGAGCCATCGGAGAGGTCTGTGAAGGGCTTGGGGATAGGCGGGTGTTTCATTTTCTGTATCAGGAAAATGGAAAGGGCACCAAGGGCCATGTGCGAAGGCCGGAGGCGGAGAAGATGGCCCGGGAGCTGGCATCCTTTATTACTTCACTGGAGGGATTTGAAAAATGGAAAGCTTGATTTACGAAGGAAGCCTTGTGCGGCTGCATGAGGCAATGGAAAAGGCTGCCCATGGGGAAAGAACCGTCATAGGATACATCGGCGGTTCCATTACCATGGGCAGCCTTTCCTCCACACCAAAGACCTGTTACGCGTATTTATCCTTTCGATGGTGGCAGCAGCACTTTCCCGGGACGGAGCTTGTCTATGTGAACGCAGGCATCGGGGGAACCTCCTCTCATTTTGGAGCGGCCAGAGTGCGGGAGGACCTGCTTTTGGCACAGCCGGATGTGGTGTTTGTGGAATTTAGCGTAAACGACGAAAATACGGCCCATTTTCAGGAAACCTATGAAGGCCTTGTGCGGCAGATACTTTACAGCGCCTGGAATCCGGCGGTGGTTCTGCTTCACAATGTCTGTTATAAGGATAAAACAAGCGCCCTGGAAATCCATTCCCAGATCGGAAAATATTATGATATTCCTTGCATCAGCTTTGGGAAGGGTGTATATTCTTTGATAGAAAAAGGACAGCTGTCAGAGGGGGATATCACCCCGGACGGCCTGCACCCCAATGACAGGGGGCACAGACTGCTTGCGGATATGGTGTGTGAGTTTTTGGAGAAGGCTTACAGACAAAAGCGTAAGGCTTCACTTACGAAAAATCGGTATGAGCGGATGGCCAGACTGCAAAGCAGGGATACTGTTCCCATCAGGATGGAGGGCTTTTTGGCAGACGGCAGGAAAAGCGGGCTGATCACAGAGGTTTTTCAGGGAGGCTGGCAGGCCTGGGAAAAGGGAGCTGAAATCTGCTTTCAGGTGGAATGCGTCTGCCTTGGAGTGCAGTATCGAAAGACTATACAGCGTCCTGCGCTCAAGGCGGCGGCCGTGGTGGATGGAAGAGAAGAGGAAGCTGTGATATTGGATGGAGCCTTTGAAGAGGACTGGGGGGACTGTCTGTATCTTCAAAGTCTGGTTGAGGGAGAGAAAAAAGAGGTTCATACCCTTAAGATCACGGTTCTGGAGGCCCCCAAAGAGGCTCCATTGCCTTTTTATCTGGTTTCTCTTCTGGCGGCCTTATAGACTGGCCAAAGGGTATGGGTAGTGCAGTTTTGGGAAAGGAAAAGAATAAGCTATGTTTGGGAAAAATTTTGCATGGGGCGCTGCGGCCAGCGCCTATCAGGTGGAGGGAAGAGCTGAGGGAGACGGCTGCGGAAAGACGGTGTGGGATACCTTCTGTGAACAGAAAAGGGTTTATGAGGGACAGGACGCACGGATTGCCTGCGATCAGATTCACCGTTACAAAGAGGATTTTGCCCTGATGAGAACCATGGGCATCCGCCATTATCGGTTTTCCTTAAATTGGGCCAGAATTCTTCCGGAGGGCACAGGTAAAATCAATCCTGCAGGCATTGCCTTTTATCAGGATATGTTAAAGTCCCTTAAGGAGAATGGCATAACGCCGTACATTACGCTGTTTCATTGGGAATTTCCACAGGCGCTGCAGGATAGGGGCGGCTGGAAAAATCCGGAAAGCGTGGAATGGTTTGCAGAGTATGCAAGGGTGGCAGCAGAACACTTCGGGGAGGACTGTGAATATTTTATCACCTTCAATGAGCCGGAGTGCTTTCTGGGACTGGGTTATCTGAGAGGAGAGCATGCTCCCGGACTTAAGCTGCCCTGTGAGGATGTGTTTGCTATGACCCACAATGTGTTAAAGGCTCACGGCGCTGCGGTAAAGGCCCTTCGGAAATATGCGGGGAGAGAGATTAAGGTGGGCTTTGCGCCTACCTGCGGCGTGGCAATGCCGGCTTCGGAGGAGGCCTTGGATGTGGAGGCTGCCAGAAGGCGCTATTTTTCCTTTCCCGCAGAGCCTGACAACTGGACCTGGAATGTTTCCTGGTTTACGGACCCTGTATGCCTGGGGCATTACCCGGAGGAAGGCCTTAAGCGTTTTGCCCCTTATCTTCCTGAAATAACAAAGGAGGATATGGAGCTGATCTGCCAGCCCATTGACTTTTTGGGGCAGAATATCTACAACGGTTACGAGGTGCGCGCCGGGAAGCAGGGGGAGATCATAGATGTGCCCAGATATCCGGGCTTTCCCAAAACTGCCTCTCAGTGGCCGGTGACGCCCATGTGCCTTTACTGGGGCAGCCGCTTTTTGTATGAGCGCTATGGACTGCCCTTGTATATTACGGAAAACGGCATATCCTGTCATGATATGATTGCACCGGACGGCAGAGTACATGACCCGGACCGGATCACTTTCCTGGACGGATATCTGTCCTGCCTTAAACGGGCTGTGGAGGAAGGCGTGGACGTGCGGGGATATTTTCTCTGGAGCTTTCTGGACAATTTTGAGTGGGCTAAGGGCTACAGCGAACGGTTTGGAATTGTGTATGTGGATTATCCTACACAGAAGCGAATTGTGAAGGACTCTGCTTACTGGTATCGCAGGGTGATCGAAAGCACTGGAGAAATTCTTTCCGGAAATCGTCCTTCCAGAGAAATGCTGGTACTGCAGCCTGTCTTGAAGGAATGCGTGTGGGGCGGAGACAGGCTGGTGAAGGAGTTTGGATACGCTCAATGCCAAAAGGCGGACGGCATCGGGGAATGCTGGGCGGTCAGCGCCCATAAAAACGGGGATTGCGTGATCGCGGAGGGCTCCTATCAGGGGAAAACCCTGTCCTGGCTTTATGAAAACCACAGAGAGCTTTTCGGCGGTCTTACGGCGCGGGAATTTCCGCTGTTAGTAAAGATAATCGACGCGAGAACGGATTTGAGCATTCAGGTGCACCCGGATGACGCGTATGCCATGGAGCATGAAAACGGTTCCTTCGGAAAGACGGAATGCTGGTATATTATGGACTGCCCTGAGGATGCCAGGCTGGTGATCGGACATCATGCACGTACCAGAGAGGAGCTTAAGGAGCTGATAGACCAGGGCAGATATGAGGAGCTGATCCGTCTGGTGCCTGTAAAAAAAGGCGACTTTATTCAGATTAATCCTGGCACGGTGCATGCCATTACAGGAGGCTTTCTGCTTTTGGAAACCCAGCAGAGCAGCGATATCACCTACCGGGTTTATGATTATGGACGGCTGGTGGACGGAAAGCCAAGACAGCTTCATATAAAGCAGAGCGAGGATGTGATCCGTGTGCCGGACTGCACTGATCAGGAGGCCGTTTTTCATACCCAGGAAATACCGGAAAACCAGATGGGGCTTTTGGTGGACTGCGACTATTATAAGGTGTGGAAGCTGTCCCTTTCGGGAGAGATGAAAATAGACCAGAAATATCCGTTTTTGATTCTCAGCGTATTAAGCGGAAACGGAGTAATCGAGGGAAGACCGGTGAAAAAGGGGGATCATCTGCTTTTGCCCGCAGGCTTTGGGGAGGTATCCCTTTTGGGGCGGATGGAACTGATACTTTCCACGGCGAAGGAGTCTGGGAAGGAGGAATGAGAGGATGCTGCCAAAGGACCCGGCAATGCTTTTGAGCTTTGTAAATATGAAGCTGAGAGATTATTATAAGGATGTGGACGCTTTGTGCCAGGATATGGAGCTTGACAAAAAAGAACTGGAACAGAGTCTGGCCTCTATTGATTATCATTACAATAAGGAGAGAAACCAATTTGTCTGACGAGAGAAAAAAGGGCCTGCGCTGCGATATCTGCACGGGCTGTGGGCGCTGTCCGGGGACTATCCGGGCCGTCTCGCAAAGCGGTCAGGAAAAGAGGCTTCAGGTGGTGACGGACAGCGTGCCTGGCCGGGATTTTTTAGAAAAGGGACAGGCGGGCAGCGGTATGTTTATCGCCGCAGATATAGGAACCACCACTATTGCCATGGAGCTGTGCGATGAAAGAGGGAGGAGGGTGGACAGCTTTGTGAGCCTGAATCCCCAGGCGGCATACGGGGCGGACGTGATTTCCCGGATACAGGCTGCCGGGGAGAGTAAAAAGGCCCTTGCCATGCAGAGAATGGCAAGGCAGACCCTGGCCCGGGGAATACGCCAGTTTCAAAAAAAGGTCCCGGAGCAGGAGCAGCTTTTTATGGTGATTGCCGCCAACACGACCATGTCTTATCTGCTGATGGGCTGGGATACCGGGGAGCTTGGGAGAGCCCCCTTTTTTTCCTCCCATCTGAAGGGAGAAAGCTTCCTGCTGGAGGGAATCCCCTGTTACCTGCTTCCTGGCCTGTCCGCCTTTGTGGGAGGGGACATTGCAGCGGGAATTTACGCCTGTGGCATGACCTGCAAAAAAGGTCTCACTCTTTTGATCGACCTTGGCACAAACGGAGAAATGGCTCTGGGAAACTGTGACAGGGTGCTTGCCTGTGCAACGGCGGCAGGACCTGCCTTTGAGGGGGGAGCAAACAGAGGGATTTTCGGAGCGGATATGGTAAGCCTGACGGCAAGGCTCTTGCGGGAAGGCATTCTGGATGAGACAGGGCTTCTTACAGACCCTTATTTTGAAGCGGGCATCCGCATAGGGGATGTGTGCGTCACACAGCAGTCTATCCGGGCCATACAGCTGGCAAAGGGAGCCATAGCTGCAGGCATAGAGATATTGATGAAGGCTTACCCGGCCACGGCGGATGCCATTGGGCAGGTGGTGCTGGCGGGAGGATTCGGATATTATTTAAAGCCGGAGGATGCGGCCGGGATTGGACTGCTGCCAGGGAAGCTGGCTTCAAAAGCCCTTGCGGGGGGAAATACGGCCCTTGCAGGCGCACGGCTTGCAGGCGTCCGGCTTTTGCAGGCGCAAAAGGGCCGGGACGAGGCGTGGGAGCGTCTGAAGAAGGATATTTTTCCTTCCGGCTGCAGTGTGGAAATCAAAAATCTGGCCCGGGAGCCGGATTTTGAAGCTCTTTATCTGGAAGCCATGAACCTCGGGTAATCACATCTGTTTTTGTTAAAAATGTCGAAAATGATTCATATTTAGTCATTTTTTCTATTTAAAAATTATAGGAAATATTATATACTATAGAAAGATAGTAATTTAATATATCTATGTTTGGAGGAAGCCGGAATGGATAACAGGAAAAAAACGGATCAAAAGCCTGAGAAGGGTATTTTCCGAAAGAAGGAGAATACAGGGAAGGAGCCAAAGCCTGAAAAGAAGAAGGCCAAGGCTCAGAAAAAGCAAAAGACAGTCAGGCAGACCGGGAAATCCGGCTTTCTGATTTTCAGTATCCGCAACAAGATCGTGGTATGCTTTCTTGTGCCGATTGTATTTATGATTGTAATCGGCTTTTCTGCGTACCAAAAGGCTGCGGAGGGCATGAGCGGGAATTTTGAGGACTCTACAGTGCAGACCATAGCTATGGCTACGGAATACATTGATATGAGCTGCACCTTTATTGAATCGGAGGGAATGAAATATGCCTTTAACTCCGATCTGAGCAAGTATTTTCTGGGAATGTATGAGGATTCCCCGGTGGATAAGCTGAATGTGACCACCAGCGTCAGGTCGGACATTATGTCCTCCCAGACCACGAACCCTTTTATCAGCAACATACATATTATTACAAAGGCTGGTATCTCCATGATTTCCACTAAGGCCAGCTCTTCCGGCGGAGGAACCATGGACGGTATCCTGGAGGAATATCAGGAAATTGTTTCCACGGGAAAGAGGACCATCGAGAAGTGGATTGACAGCCATCCCCTTTTGGACACCAACTTTGGCCTTATGGAATCAGATTACATTCTGGCCTTTGAAATGATGTCCCAGTCTAATAACGCCTGTATTGTGGTAGATATCAAGCCCTCGGCCATTGAAGAATTTATGGCCGGGCTGGATTTGGGAGAGGGAAGCATTCTGGGATTTGTGACCAAAAACGGCAGGGAGATTATCTGTGAGAATGTTCCCGAGGGACAGGAGAGTGTTCTGACCGGAGAAGAAGCCGTATTTTATGGACAGGATTTCTACAGTGCGGCTCTTGAAAGCGGTGAACTGCAGGGAGCAGCCCAGGTAAGCTTTCAGGGCGGCGATTACCTGTTTATTTACAGTACAAGCGATATGACCAACGCCTCCGTGTGCGCGCTGGTGCCCATGCAGGTTGTTACGGGACAGGCGGAGGATATTAAGGGGCTTACTGTAGGTCTGGTGATTCTGGCAACGGTTATTGTACTGGCAGTGGGCATTCTCATCGTGACAGGTATCCAGAACAATATGAAGCGGATTTCCAAAAAATTCGGAGAGGTGGCAAAGGGCGACCTGACCGTTTTGGTGAAGGCTAAGGGACATGACGAATTCAGAGGCCTTGCCGGCTCCGCCGCCAATATGATCGAAAATACCAAAAAGCTTGTGAATCAGGTGTCCAACGCTACGGGGCAGCTGGAGGAGTCCGCCAAGGAAGTGGAGAAGGCATCGGACGTGATCAATGATTATTCCATGGACATCACCCAGGCCATCAGCGAGATCAACGAAGGCATGACCAGGCAGTCCAGACATGCCCAGGAGTGTGTGGAAAAGACAGATATTTTGTCCAATGAGATACAGGAAGTCAGCCGGGTGGTGGAAAAGGTTGAAAAGCTGGTAGACGAAACAGAGGGCATGATCAACCAGGGAATGGAAATTGTGCAGCTGTTGGGCGGCAGAGCCAAGGAGACCACGCAGATCACGGCAAAGGTGGGTGAGAGCATAAACTCTCTGCGAAAGGAATCCGAGATTATCAACACTTTTGTGGAAACCATCACAGATATTACGGAGCAGACCAATCTTCTGTCCCTGAACGCTTCCATTGAGGCTGCCAGGGCCGGGGAGGCCGGACGAGGCTTTGCGGTTGTGGCGGAGGAAATCCGCAAGCTGGCAGATGATTCTGCAAAGGCGGCGGGAGAAATCCGCAACAATGTGGGACATATCACGGCGCAGACCTTAAACAGTGTGGAGAGCGCGAACCAGGCCCAGGCTATGGTTGATCTTCAGACGGAAGCGGTAGAGCAGGTGGTGTCGGTGTTCCGTGAGATGCAGCTTCGCATGAATCAGCTGATCGGCGGTCTGAAGGCCATAGTGGAAAGCATGGAGAAGGCGGACAAGGAACGCAATGATACAGTGGAAGCGGTAAAGAATATTTCCCATATCATTGAGGAGACGGCAAACAGCACTGAGGTGGTAAACGATGTGGCCGGCCGTCTGCTGGAGAGTGTTACGGATTTGAACAAGACTGCGGACGCCTTGGGGGAGAACATGGAGAGTCTCAAGACGGAAATCTCCGTATTTAAGATCTGACAGACTTAAGGATGTTCTGCCCGGCTATTTTAAGGAGTAAACAAGTTGAAACAGATTGTGATCCGATATCTGAAACCCTACTGCCCAAGAATGGGGGTAGGGTTTCTCATTAAATTCTGGGGAACCATAATGGACCTGTGTATTCCCTATATTCTGGCATATATCATTGACTCTGTGATCCCAAAGCAGCAGAAAAACCTGGTGCTGCTTTGGGGTTTCTTCATGATTTTCTGCTCCGTGCTGGCGGTGACCTTCAATATCATAGCAAACCGGATGGCCTCCAAGGTAGCAAGCGATGCCACGGAGCTCATACGCCATGATCTCTTTTCCAAAATCATGTATCTTTCCAACAGGCAGACCGACTTCTTTACAAAGCCCTCCCTGATCTCCAGAATGACAACGGATACCTACAATCTGCATCAAATGATAGGAAGGGTGCAGAGACTGGGTGTGCGTGCGCCCATACTTCTGATCGGAGGCATCTGCGTGACCTTTACACTGGACCCGGCCATGGCATGTGTGCTGGTGGCGGTGCTTCCCCTTTTAGGGATAATCACTGTGTATGTGTCCCGCAAAAGCATTCCAATGTATATTGTGCTGCAGGAGGCTTCGGACCGGTTTGTGCGCATGGTCCGGGAGGATATCGCCGGTATCCGGGTGATCAAGGCTTTGTCCAAGACTGATTATGAAACGGAGAAATTTCGTGCTATCAACAAAGAGGTGGTGGAACGGGAGCGGAAAAACGGAATGGTAATGGCCATTATAGACCCGGCAATGAATATCCTTTTGAATCTGGGACTGGTCTGCGTGATTTTTGTGGGTGCTCTGCGGGTAAATGGCGGGAACTGCGAGGTGGGAAAGATACTTGCCTTTACCACATATTTTACCATTATCCTGAACGCCATGCTGTCTATCTCCAAAATGTTTACCATATTGTCAAAGGCCATCGCCTCAGGGAACCGTATCTGGCAGGTGCTGGAGACCAAAGAGGACATGCAGGTGCTGGAGATGAAAGAGGATCAGCAGACATCGAAGGCCAAAGAGGATATACAGACGCCGGAGGAGATCGTTTTTGAGCATGTGAGCTTTTCTTATCTGAAGCAAAAGGATGCTGATATCCGGGATTTGAGCTTTCGCATAAAGCGCGGCGAGACGCTGGGAATCATCGGTGAGATCGGCTCCGGGAAATCCACAATTATCAATCTGATGATGCGGATGTATGATGCGGACCAGGGGCGCATTTTGATTTCGGGAAGAGATGTGCGAACCTACAAGCCGGAGGAGCTGAAAAGCAGATTTGGCGTTGTATTTCAGAATGATACGATTTTTGAGGATACCATTGCGGGAAATGTAACCTTGGGCAGAGAGCTTGATGAGACCCAAGTACAGGAGGCGCTTTTGTATGCCAGAGCAAGAGAATTTGTGGAGAACCGGACAGACAGGGAGGAGGAAGCCCTGAACATAAAGGGCGCCAATTTAAGCGGCGGCCAGAAACAGAGGGTTCTGATCGCCAGAGCTCTTGCGGCAAAGCCCCGGATATTGATACTGGACGATTCCTCCAGCGCACTGGATTATAAGACGGACGCGGCGCTGCGAAAAGGAATCAGAGAGCATTTTGCGGGAACCACTTTGGTCATTGTGGCCCAGAGAATCAGCTCCATTTTAAACGCCGATCATATTCTGGTGATGGAGGACGGGAAGGCTATCGGCTATGGAACCCATGAGGAGCTTTTGCGCAGCTGCGCCGTATACAGGGAGATCGGGAAATCCCAGATGGGAGAGGAGGTGACTGCCGGTGTCTGAGCGGGAGAGAAAGCAAAAGGGCGGCAGGCGTTATTCCCGAGGAACCATACTTCGCCTTGGAAAATATCTGTTTCATTATAAATGGCTGCTTTGTCTGGCCCTTGTGTGTACTCTGGGCAGCAATCTTTTTTCCCTGATCGGCCCAAGGCTTACCGGCTTCGCCATCGGGGCCATAGAGCCGGGAAAAAGGAAGGTAGATTTTGAGCAGGTCTTTTATTACGGGGCATGGATGGCTGGATTCTATGTGATTTCTGCCGCTATGGCCTATGGACTGCAGGTGCTGATGCTCACCATCAGCCGCAGAGTAGTGTATAAAATGCGTCAGGATGTATTTGAGAAGCTTTTGTCTCTTCCGGTGGGATATTTTGATATTCATCAGACAGGAGATATCATCAGCCGCATTTCCTACGACATTGATACGGTAAACGCCTCTCTGTCCAACGACCTGGTGCAGCTTCTGACTACCGTGATCACGGTGACGGGGGCTTTGGGAATGATGATCACCATTTCCCCCAGACTGGTTTTGGTGTTTGCGTTTACGGTGCCTTTGTCCATATGCCTGACAAAGTTTATCACGGGAAAGACCAGACCACTTTTCCGCATCCGCTCTGCGAAGCTTGGGGAGATGAACGGCTTTGTGGAGGAGATGATAACCGGGCAGAAAACCTTGAAGGCCTACGGAAGAGAAGCGTACACCGCAGGAAGGTTTGACGTAAAAAACAAGGAGGCGGTGGACGCCTATTACCGGGCGGAATATTATGGAAGCATCGTAGGGCCTACCGTAAATTTTGTAAACAATCTGTCCCTGTCCCTGATCAGTGTGTTCGGCGCGCTTTTGTATCTGGGGGGAAGCATGTCCATTGGGGATATTTCTTCCTTTGTGCTCTACTCCCGGAAGTTTTCCGGACCCATCAATGAGGCGGCCAATATTATGAGTGAGCTGCAGTCTGCGCTGGCGGCTGCAGAGAGAGTGTTCCGCCTGATTGACGAGGAGCCGGAAAAAGCGGATGCCGCACAGGCCCTGGAGCTTACACACACAGAGGGAGACGTGCGGGCGGAGCATATCAGCTTTGGCTATACGCCGGACAAAACCATTATTCATGACCTGAGCTTTCACGCAAGCCCCGGAAAGCTCATTGCCATTGTGGGCCCTACCGGGGCGGGAAAGACTACCTTGATCAATCTGCTGATGCGGTTTTACGATCCCCAGAAGGGAAGTATTTTGGTGGATGGGAAGGACATTGGCGGTCTTACCAGAAAAAGCCTGAGAAAGGCTTACGCCATGGTGCTTCAGGATACATGGCTGTTTTATGGAACCATTTATGAGAATCTGGCCTATGGAAGGGAGGATGCCTCCAGAGAGGATGTGATAAGGGCGGCCCAGGCGGCGCATATCCACTCCTTTATCAAAAAGCTTCCCCAGGGCTACGACACTGTTTTGACGGATGAGGGAACCAACATTTCCAAGGGGCAGAAGCAGCTGCTCACCATTGCAAGAGCCATGCTGCTGGACGCCAAAATGCTGATTCTGGACGAGGCCACTTCCAATGTGGATACCCGGACGGAATTGGAAATTCAACAGGCAATGCGCCGGCTGATGGAGGATAAAACCTGCTTTGTGATTGCCCACAGACTGTCCACCATCAAAAACGCGGACTGGATTCTTGTGGTAAAGGACGGGGAGGTGGTGGAGCAGGGCACCCATGAGCAGCTGATGGAGAGGCCCAGCTTTTACAGGCAGCTTTACAGAGCGCAGTTTGAGTAGGGGGGGAGCCGTACTTCGTTACATATTGAGCTGAAGCCATGCATACACTTTTACAAAAGGCATATAAGTGGGATTTTATATGAAAAAAGCGGCAGCGGCAATCCTGATTCTTGATTGTATATTGGGATTGCTGCTTTTTGGTTTATCTGAAAATAGACGGGCAGTGGTGACGACTGCAGGAGGAGATGCATCTGCGGCTGTCTGGGGCGAAGAGGTGGAGAGAAAAGAGGCGGAGGAGGATGTGAAAAAAATAGCGCTGACCTTTGACGACGGTCCCCACCCCTATTACACCGAGCAGCTTCTGGACGGCTTAAAGGAACGGGGAGTACATGCCACTTTTTTTGTGACGGGAGAGCATGCACAGCTGCATCCTGATGTGATCAAAAGAATGAGTGAGGAGGGGCATCTGATCGGTAACCATACCTACAGTCATATGCAGCTTGCCAGGGACAACAGGGAGGAATTTAAAGAAGAGCTGATCAAAACAAATGAAATTATTGAGGAAATCACGGGAAAGGAGGTGCTCTATGTGCGTCCGCCCTATGGAAGCTGGGACAAGAAATTTGAATCGGAGCTAAATATGTTTCCGGTGCTCTGGAATGTGGACCCGCTGGACTGGTGCTCCTCTAATGTGTCCTGCATCACAGAAAAGGTGGTATCCAATGTGGAGGAAAACGATATAATTCTGATGCACGATTATTATGATACTACAGTGACGGCAGCCTTGAAAATTGTGGATGAGCTGATGGAGGAGGGGTATACCTTTGTGACGGTGGAGGAGATATTGTTTGACTAACAGCATAGAAACATATGCTTTAGTCATACAACATATGGCTATATAAAAGTGTGATAAAAATTCACTAATTACATATAAATCAGAAATCCCTATTGCTATAAATCCTATAACTGGTTATACTGATAATAGAAGAAGGGAAGTGATATTATGGCACCATTGGCAGCAGTTAGTACGACAAAAATGAATAGAAACAGAGGCATGAGTTATACGGAACAGGATGCGTTTGATGCTCTTTATCAGGAACTGGAAAAAGGAATACAGAGTATGAAAAATGGTGATGTTTATTCCATAGAAGAAGCATGGAAGGAAATCGATAAGATTTAAACCAAACATGGAAAAACCTAAAAAGTACAAAATAGTCTTGTCAAAGGATGCACTGGAGGATATAAAGAATACGAAAACTTATATTCTTGAAACTTTCAAGTACAGAGAATATGCAGAAAACTTTTCCAGAAAGATAAAAATGGCTATTCAAGCTTTGTCGCCTTTCGCCGAGGGATATGCGGAAACAGGATATACGATTGAGGGTTTGCGCATTTATTACAAACCTTATAGTACATACTTGATTTTCTTTGTGGTGGAAGGTGAGACGGTTACAGTTATCAGAGTTCTGAAAGACAGGATGTATTGGCAGCCAATCATTAACAGAATGAAAAAAATTGATAGGTAGTATAACAGAGTCACAGTATAAGCAGTTATATTGTGGCTTTTTCTATTTGTCAACCCCAAAATCAAAATTTCTTCCCAAAATTTGGTTCTTACTTGACATCAGTAGCCGACGGCTCCCCCTATTTATTACACCGAGCAGCTTCTGGACGGTTTAAGGGAACGGGGAGTACATGCCACTTTTTTGTGACGGTGGAGGAGATATTGTTTGATTGACAGACTATGGCAAAAAAGATATGAGAATAAAAATTGCAACTTAAATGTGCCTTTGCTATAATATCTATGGAATCAACGAATTACTTAAAATTATGATATGCTGTGTCAACCGGGGAGGGTGAAAATAGCAATCAGGAAAAGGAGACAAAAAAATGCACTCACCCTTGGAAATTGCACTGCATTATGTGGAAATCGGAATTCATAAAGTACGGCTGTCGGCGTTTAAGCTGCTGCTTTTGGGTGTATTTGCCGGTATGTTTATAGGATTTGCAGGCATTGCCTCCACCACGGCTTCAGCCATGATCGAGAACCCTTCCGTGGCAAGGCTGGTCAGCGCCTGCGTGTTCCCGGCGGGGATGGCCATGGTGCTGGTGGCGGGCAGCGAGCTCTTTACCGGAAATAATTTAATCGTGATTGCGGTGTTGGAACGGAAGGTCAAGCTCCATGAAATGCTGAAAAACTGGGTGTTTGTATTTGCAGGTAATTTTATCGGCGCCTCCTTTACGGCAGTTATGGTGGTATATGGGCATATTCCCGATTTATATGAAGGGCGGCTGGCGGGGAAGGTTGTGGATGCAGCCTTGCTGCGTGTGGAGCAGTCTTTCCCCGAGGCGTTTGTCCGAGGCGTGCTGTGCAATATTTTGGTCTGCATTGCCGTGTGGGCGGCATTTGCGGCAAAAAAGGTGTCCGGCAAGCTCATGATGAGCTTTTGGCCGGTCATGCTTTTTGTGCTGTGCGGCTTCGAACACAGCATTGCGGATATCTACTTTGGCATGGCGGGGATTCTGACGGCCGGGGAGTACGGTCTTGCGGCAGAGGGATTGAGCCTGGGAAGCTTTCTTGTGCGAAATCTCCTTCCCGTGACCCTTGGCAATATCGTGGGAGGCGCGGGGATTGTAGGATGCGGCTATTGGGCGGTCTACCTGCACCATACGCCGGGCTTTGTAATGTCCGTGGAAAAGGAGCAGGAGGATATTGACACCGCTGAGGAATATTGATTTTGTCTCAGACAGGGAGGAGAAATATATGACCGTAAAAGAATGTTATGCTTTGTTTGAGGGGGATTATGAAGGTGTGCTGGGACGATTGCTGGATGAGGCTAGAATCCGTAGATTTTTGTTCAAATTTCTGGAGGATGAAAATTTTTCGGCGCTTATGACTGCCATGAGGGATCAGGATGTAAAAGCCGCTTTTCTGGCGGCCCATACCTTAAAGGGGCTTTGCGCGAATCTGGGATTTACAAGGCTTCAGGGGGCGGCGGACGCACTGACGGAGGAGCTGAGGGCAGGTGAATGGAAGGACTTTTCGGCTTTACAGCAGCAGATGGAGCAGGCTTATGAGGAAGTGGCATCCGCTTTAAATAGGTTCAGGGAGGAAGGGGAATCATCATGAAAAATCTCGTTTTGATTGTGGACGACGCTGAATTGAACCGGGAATTGCTCAAGGATATATTGCGGGATGAATATTATGTGGCAGAAGCCAAAAGCGGCAGGGAGGCTGTGGAGGCGCTCCAGAAGTTTCACGAGGAGATTTCGGTGGTTCTGCTGGATTTAGTGATGCCGCAGATGGATGGCTTTGGCGTCCTGGAGTTTATGCACAAAAAGGAATTTCTCGGCAAAATTCCCGTGCTGGTTATCAGCGGAGAGACTTCTGTCAGTGCGGAAAAAAGGTGTTTTGAATATGGAGTTTCGGATTTTATAAAGAAGCCCTTTGACACTACCCTGGTCAAAAAGAGGGTGGACAATATTACCAGGCTGTTTCAGTATCAGAACCGGCTGGAGGCCACGGTGGAGAAGCAGACGGCCACGCTGCGCAGGCAGTACAAGCTGCTGCAGCAGCAGGCGGAGAAGCTGCGGTTAAGAAATGAGAGCATTACAGACATTCTGGGCACGGTGGTGGAGTACCGCAATCTTGAGAGCGGACAGCATATAATGCGGGTGAGAGGCTTTACGCGGATTCTGGCAAAGGAGCTGATGAAATCCTATCCTGAGTACGGACTCACAGAACAAAAAATTGAAACCATTGCGGGAGCCAGCGCGCTCCATGATATTGGCAAGATCGCCATACCGGACAATATTCTGTTAAAGCCGGCGAAGCTGACGCCCCAGGAATATGAGTATATGAAATCCCATACCGTCAGAGGGGCTGAAATATTGAAGAATATCAATGACGTATGGGACGAGGAATACAAGCAGGCGGCCTATGAAATCTGCAGGCATCATCATGAGAGATATGATGGCAGAGGCTATCCGGACGGGCTTGCAGGGGAGGAGATTCCCATTTCTGCGCAGCTTGTTTCCGTGGCGGATGTGTACGATGCACTTGTGAGCCCGAGGGTATATAAGGGAGCCTATGCGAAGGAGGAGGCCTTTCAGATGATACTCACAGGGCAGTGCGGCACATTTTCCCCGAAGCTGTTAAAATGTCTGCGCAGTGTGAAAAAGGAATTTGAGGCCTTTGCCGACGAGAATGGAGAAAAACGGGACGATGGATCTATTTGAATATATGCGCAGCACAAAAATGGAGAAGGAATCGCCCTTGGCTGCAAGGATGCGGCCCAAAACCTTGGATGAGGTGGTGGGCCAGGAGCATATCATAGGGAAGGACAAGCTGCTCTACCGGGCCATCAAGGCGGACAAGATCAGCTCCGTGATTTTTTACGGGCCGCCCGGAACGGGAAAGACCACGCTGGCAAAGGTGATAGCCAATACCACCAGCGCAGAATTTACGCAGATCAACGCCACCACGGCCGGAAAAAAGGATATGGAGGAGGTCGTGGCCAAGGCGAAGGAGCTGCAGGGGATGTACGGCAAAAGAACCATCCTTTTTGTGGATGAGATTCACCGTTTCAACAAAAGCCAGCAGGATTATCTGCTTCCCTTTGTGGAGGACGGCACCGTGATTCTGATCGGCGCAACCACGGAAAACCCATATTTTGAGGTAAACGGGGCGCTGCTTTCCAGATCAAATATCTTTGAGCTGAGGCCTATTCCCAGGGAAGGCATAAAGGAGCTTCTAAAAAAAGCTGTCTATGATGAAGAGAGGGGAATGGGAGCATACCGTGCCGTTATCGAGGATGACGCCCTGGATTTTCTGGCGGATATCTCCGGGGGAGACGCGAGGCATGCGTTAAATGCTGTGGAGCTTGGGGTAATGACAACTCCCAGAGAGGAAGACGGGAGTATCCATATCACCCTGGATGTGGCCCAGGAATGTATACAAAAGCGCGCCGTGAGGTATGATAAGAACGGAGACAATCATTATGATACCATATCGGCTTTTATCAAAAGTATGCGGGGCTCCGATCCGGATGCTGCGGTGTACTATCTTGCAAGAATGCTCTATGCGGGAGAAAGCGTTACCTTTATCGCCAGAAGGATCATGATCTGTGCGGCGGAGGATGTGGGAAATGCGGACCCTCAGGCGCTTGCGGTGGCAGTGAACGCTTCCCTGGCGGCAGAGCGGATCGGCATGCCGGAGGCACAGATCATTCTGGCCCAGGCGGCGGCATATGTGGCCTGCGCGCCCAAGAGCAACGCCAGCTGCCTTGCCATCTTTGAGGCTATGGAGGAGGTGGAGCGGACAGGCTCTCTGCCCATACCTGTACACCTTCAGGATGCTCATTATAAGGGAGCTGCCAGGCTGGGACACGGAACAGGCTATAAATATGCCCATGATTATCCCAATCATTATGTGGAGCAGCAATATCTGCCCTATGAGTTAAATGGGAAAGAGTTTTATCGTCCCACGGGCAACGGATATGAGGTGAAGATAAGAGAGCATATGAAGCGCATCCGACGTGAGGCACATTCTTCTGAGGAAAAAAGCTATTAGGTATGGGACAGGAAGGAAGTGCCTTATGCAGAAAATTTTTATAAATGGAAACATATTGACCATGAGCGACAAATGTCCGAACCCGGAAGCCGTGCTGGTTGAGGGAAGGAACATTATCCGTGTGGGCAGCAGAGAAGAGGTGATGAAGGCGGCAGGAAGAAGGGCTGCAGTCATTGACCTGAAAGGACGAACTTTGCTGCCGGGATTTTTTGACGCTCATGGTCATTTTATTTCTTATGCCCTTTCCCAGCTGAAATTTGTGGACCTGCGCTGTGTGCCTGTGGGGAAAATCAGGAATGTGGAGCAGATGATACAAGCTCTTAAAAATTCTGATCAGGCCAGAAACAAAAGAGGAGTCATTGTGGGCTTTGGGTATGATGATACTCTTTCTGAGGATGGAAGAATGGCGGAGGCGGCGGACCTTGACAAGGTTTCCCGGACCAGGCCGGTCATCGTGATTCATGCCTCCTTCCATGTGGTTATGGCCAACACCAGGGCCATGGAGCTTACAGGCACAAATGCCCCCGATTTTCACCCCCAGGGAGGCATCGTGCGCAGGAGAAATGGGAAGGCCATAGGAGTGTTTGAGGAGATGGCCGCTGCGGGAAAGCTCATAGAGCTGGCTTACGGCCTTTCCCCACGGGAAAGACTTTCTCTGACATGTCTCCCCATTGGAAAAGTCTGTGACGAGTATCTGCGCCAGGGGGTTACTGCAGTCTGCGAAGGCGCCGGGGGAAACCAGATGGCCTGGCTTGTACAGCTTTGCATGAAAAGGGGACAGTTTCCGGCCAGGTATATAGTGTGTCCTTCTCTTACCAAGGAGGGAGAAGTGCCGCCCAGAATCAAAGGGGATCATATCATCAACGGGCCGGTAAAGCTCTTGATGGACGGAAGCATTCAGTGTTACACGGCGGCTCTGACAAAACCCTATTTTACTCCGGCTGCAGGACATGAGGATGAGAAGGACTATTGCGGCTACACGCATATGAGTGTGGAGGAGCTTAGGGGAAAGCTGGAAACAATTTTGAAATCCAACCGTTCCTTTGCCATTCACAGCAATGGGGACAGGGCCCTTGACAGGATTATAGAGGCTTTGGAGGGCTGTGAAAATTTGTCCCGGAACAATTATAAGCGGAACCTGATTATACACTGCCAGACAGTGCGGGAGGATCAGCTGGATAAAATGAAAAAGATCCATCTTTACCCTTCCTTTTTTCCGGCTCATATTTATGTGTGGGGAGACCGGCACTACGAAACCTTTTTGGGGCCGGAGAGGGCAGAGCGTCTTGACCCTGCAGGCAGCGCCGCCGCAAAAGGAATCCCCTTCAGCCTTCACAACGATGCCCCTGTGACGGATACAAGACCCCTGGAGGCTGTTTGGAATGCGGTGACAAGAAAAACCAGGCAGGGGCGTATTTTGGGAGAGAGCCAGAAAATCAGCGTGGAGGAGGCGTTAAAGGCCGTTACCATTTATGCGGCCTTTCAATATAAGGTAGAAGATATTCTGGGAAGCATTGAAGAGGGGAAAAGGGCGGATTTGGTGGTTCTTGACAAAAATCCTCTTACGGCAAAGGAAGATGAGCTTTTAAAGATCAGGGTACAGCGCGTCTGGATAGACGGCCGTCTGGCCTGGTCGGATGCTGTCCGCCGGGGAAAAAGGAAGAGAAGGAAGAAAAGAGCAGACTAAAAAAGCTGCTCTACCAGGTATTTATAAATCTGCTGATTTTTTTCCTGCCAGCTGTCACAGATGGCGGCGGCGGTCTCCTTTGAGGGCACAGACAAGGTAATCTCTACAAGCTTGATCTCCCTGTCCTTTGCGATCAGATGTGCCTCATATTCCCCGGAGGTAGATTTATAATAGTCTCCCTGTACAGATACCTCGTTTCGCAGGGTAAATTCATTTTCCCGCAGATAGGCGTCTATCTCGCCCCGGATGCTGCTGTTAATGCGATTTTCAAAAAAGCTCAGGGTATCTCTGCCGTCCTTTGTGAGAACCAGATGGGTGCGGTTTCCCACGGAACGAGTCTCTATCATGCCGGCGTCGGTGAGCTCGCCGATGGCCTGCTGCAGCGTCAGGAAGTTGGTATATTCCTTCTCCAGAATAAAGTCGCTGACCTGAGCCATGGTGAGGGGGAAGCTTACGCGGTTCAGCATATAGAGCACAATCAATTTATATAAGGTAAGGGGTTCCTGTAACATGTTAATTTCCTCCTGAAAAATATTTTCCCTGCCAGAGTTCTTTTTCCTTCATGAGCCTGTGCAGGGAATTGAGCACATCTCTCTTGCGGCAGCTCCACCTGGGAGCTATGAGCGTATCCCGGGGGCCGTCCCCTGTCAGGCGGTGCACCACAATCCTGGGTGAGAGAATGGAAAGGCATCTGGCTGTCAGCGAAAGATATTCTTCTTTTGTGAGAACAGAAAATGCGCCCTTTCTGTAAAGGGAAGCCAAATCTGTGTCCGCAAGCACATGAAGCAGCTGCAGCTTGACGCCGAAGGGACGGACGTCGTTCAGGTATCGGATGGTTTCCAGATTCTGTTCTTCGCTCTCTCCCGGCAGCCCCAGAATCACATGGACAATCACCGGAATCTGCAGACGGTGGAGCGCTTCTAAGGCATCGTTAAAACAGGAAAGGGGATAGCCTCTGCGGATGAAAGCGGCAGTGGCCTCGTGAATGGTCTGAAGCCCCAGCTCCACCCAGATAAATTTTTCTGGAAAGCGTCCCTTTAACTCCTCTAAGAGAAGCAATACCTCCCTGGGGAGGCAGTCGGGACGGGTGGCTATGGAGATGCCGCAGACCAGGGGAGAGGAAAGGGCCTGTGTGTAGATTTGTCTCAGGTATTCTATGGGGCCATAGGTATTTGTGTAAGCTTGAAAATAAGCGATGAAATGCTGCCCTGTGTTTTTCTGGTGCAGCAGAGAAATCCCCTTTGCAAGCTGCTTTTCCACAGTTTCACCCAAAATGGATACGGCAAAGTCGCCGCTGCCCCCTTTGCTGCAGAAGATACAGCCCCGAGTGCCCAGGGTACCGTCCCTGTTGGGACAGGTCAAATGGGCATTCAGGGCAATTTTGTAGCATTTATGGCCAAAAGTGTTTTTGCAGAAGGCATCCAGAGAATAGTAGGGCTTGCCGTACCAGTTTTGTGCCATGGTATCCATAACTAAACCTCCTGCGCTTTGGAAAGCCTCTCACTGTTTGATGTGGGATTTGACAGCCTCTGCCACAAGCTGCACCACCCTTGGATCAAAGGCCTGGGGCATGATATTGTCCTCGCTTAATTCCTCTGGGGGAACACAGGAAGCAATGGCCTGCGCGGCGGCAAGCTTCATTTCCTCCGTGATCTGCGCAGCGCGGCCTTCTAAAGCGCCCTTGAAAATACCGGGAAAGGCAACCACATTGTTTACCTGATTGGGGAAATCGCTGCGGCCGGTGCCTACAATTCTGGCGCCGGCGGCCTTTGCCTCATCCGGCATGATTTCCGGTACGGGATTTGCCATGGCGAAGAGTATGGCGTCCGGATTCATTTTGGCTACCATTTCCCCGGTTACGATACCGGGGGCAGAAACGCCTATAAAAATGTCGGCGCCCTCCAGGGCGTCTGCCAGAGAGCCGGTCTCGTTGTTAAGATTGGTAACTTTGACCATTCTTTCCTGCATCCAGTTTAGATTTTCTGATTCTCTTGACAGGATTCCTGCCTTGTCACATAATAGGATATCCGAAAAGCCGTAGGTGAGCAGCAGCCTTGCAATGGCAATGCCTGCGCTGCCTGCGCCGTTTATTACCACTCTGCAGTTCTCTTTTTTCTTGCCCACTACCTTCAGAGCGTTGATGATGCCCGCTAAAACCACGATAGCGGTGCCGTGCTGGTCGTCGTGAAACACGGGGATGTCCAGTGTCTCCTTCAGGCGTTCCTCGATTTCAAAGCAGCGGGGCGCGCTGATGTCCTCCAGATTGATGCCGCCAAAGCCGGGGGCCATCCAGGTCACCGCCTTGATGATCTCCTCAGTGTCCTGTGTATCCAGGCAGATGGGCACTGCGTTGACGCCGCCGAATTCCTTAAACAGCACCGCTTTTCCCTCCATTACGGGCATTGCGGCGTAGGGACCGATGTTGCCAAGGCCCAGCACGGCGCTTCCATCGGATACTACGGCCACGGTATTTGCCTTCATTGTATACCGATAGGCTGCATCCCGGTCCTTGGCGATTACCTTACAGGGTTCTGCCACTCCGGGGGTGTAGGCAATGGCCAGATCCTCCCTGGATTTTACAGGAGCTTTGGCAACAGTCTCCAGCTTTCCGTTCCATTCTTCGTGCATCAAAAGAGCCTTTTCGTTTGCTGTCATTGCAGTACCTCTTTTCTGTCAGGATTAAAATGAAAATACAATAGTCGTAAGATCGAATACTGCTAATATCATATAATAGTTTACTTTGGGACGCAAGATTTTTTTAAAAGCAGTTGATTATCTGGCGGTAAGTGATAAAATGGAATGTAAGTTTATGGAAGGTGCCTGTCAGGGGCGCCTGCGGAAAGGACATGATTTATGCTGAATCTAAAGAAAATGAAGATTAAAAAAAGATTAACCACAGGCTTTGTGCTTGCGGCGGCCATTGCCAGTGTGGCGGCCATTTTGGGAGTGGTGGCAATATTTGTGGTCTCTTCCAGATACTCCTATGCGCTGACAAGCTACGGATTCGCCCAGGGGGACGTGGGCAAGGCGATGGTGACATTTGCGGATATGAGAAGCGCAACAAGAGCGGTGATTGGCTATGATGAGCAGGAGTGGATCGACACGTCTGTGGAGACCCATGACGCCAAGAAGGAAGCTTTTCTTACATATATGGAAACCATTGGACAGATGCTTACGTCACAGGAGGAAACAGCAGCCTATAATGACGCTTTGTCTGCCCTGGAATCCTATTGGGAGATAGACGATGACGTGATTAATGTAGGCAGTACTACGGACCGGGTGAGAAAACAGGCCGCCCAGCTGCGGGCGTGGGAGGAGCTTGATCCCTTATATGATCAGGTCTATGCAGATTTGGAAATGCTGATGGATTTAAAGGTGGAAAGAGGAGACGACCTGGAAAGCAGTCTGCAGATTATCTGTCTGGTGCTGCTTTTGATCATTGGGGTTGTGATTTTAGTAGCATTTGGGCTGGCTGTGCGTCTGGGCGCTTCCATTGCAAAGGGGATTGCCGACCCGGTAGCTGCCCTGGAGGCCCGCTTTAAGACCTTTGCCCAGGGAAATCTGACGGAGGAATTTCCTAAGACGGATACGCAGGACGAGGTGGCAGGCCTTACGGAACAGGCAAGCAGGATGGCGGTTGATTTAAGCCTGATTGTCAATGATGCAGGGGAGCTTTTAGGTGAGATGGCCAACGGCAATTACGCCGTGAGCACCAAGATAGAGGACAAGTATGTAGGTGATTTTGAGGCGTTGAAGAATGCCATGCGCAAGATGAACCGGCAGATGAACGATACCATGCAGAAGATTGAGGAGGCGTCCGACCAGGTGTCGGCGGGAGCCGAGAACCTTGCCAACGCTGCCCAGGCTCTTGCAGAGGGGGCCACGGACCAGGCGGGCTCTGTAGAAGAGCTGCAGGCTACCATCGCCAATGTCACAAGCGGCGTGCAGATGACAGCAGAATCTGTGGAGGAAACCTACAAGAAGGCGCAGAAGTATGCAAAAGAGGCGGATCAGAGCCGGGGAGAGATGCAGGCTATGGTAAGCGCCATGAACAGAATCAATGAAACCTCGCAGAAAATTGAAAATATTATTTCCGAAATTGAGGATATTGCCAGCCAGACAAATCTTCTTTCCCTGAATGCTGCCATTGAAGCCGCAAGGGCCGGAGAAGCGGGAAGAGGTTTTGCAGTGGTTGCAGAGCAGATCAGAAAGCTTGCGGAGCAGAGTGCACAGTCGGCAGTGGATACCAGGCAGCTGATTGAGGGTTCTCTTTCGGAAATCGAGGAGGGAAATAAGGCCGCAGGACGTGCGGCAGCCTCCATTGATGAGGTGGTAAACGGTGTGAAGATCATTGCGGAAGCCTCTAAGGAGTTGAGCGAGCTTACAAGCCAGCAGGCGGACGCCATGGAGCAGGTGGAAAATGGTGTGAATCAGATATCGGAGGTAGTGCAGTCCAATTCTGCAACGGCGCAGGAAACCTCGGCCACCAGCGAAGAGCTTTCGGCTCAGGCAGTTTCCATGAGCGAGCTGGTGTCGCATTTTACATTGCGTAGGGAATAGCCTGTGAAAACAGCAGTAAAAGACAATAGAATTGATCGAATCAAAAAACGCCCCACAGCAGTTCTAAGCTGTGGGGCGTTTTTTCTGAAGTGCGCCTGGCGGCGCACGTTTCCATCAGGATACAAAAAGCATTCGTCAGCCCTTCACATGACGTTTGATCGCTTCAAAGCTTTCGGCGCTGATCACATGCTCAATTTTGCAGGCATCCTCTGCGGCGGTCTCCTTGGAAACCCCAAGACGTTCCAGCCAGGAGGAGAGCAGCTCGTGACGCTCGTAGATCATTTCGGCGATAGCCCTGCCGGAGGGGGTGAGGGTGATAAAGCCGGAATCATCCACTGAAATATGATTTTTCAGCCGGAGATTCTTCATGGCCACACTGACGCTGGATTTTTTAAAGCCAAGCTCATTGGCGATATCTACGGAACGGACCACAGGCAGTTTTCTGCTCAATATCAAAATAGTTTCCAGATAATTTTCGGCGGATTCGTTTACGATCATTTGTGTACTCTCTCCAATATGGTTACTTAATGCTTATTATTCTATCATGAAATTGAAGTTTGTGCAATTTTTAGAAAAAAATACTAAGGGTTCTTGACAACTAATAGATGTTAGCATATACTAACTTTCGTAGAAATGAAAATCGTTTTCAAGTTGGAACGAAACAGTCAAAACGGAAGAGAGGATGAGATGATGCCGTTGTCAATGGCAAGGGAGGGAGAACCCAGTGTTATCAAAAAAGTTGGAGGCAGGGAGGAAACCCGCAAGTTTCTGGAAAGCCTTGGCTTTGTGACCGGCGGAACCGTTACGGTGGTATCTCAAACCGGAGGGAATCTGATTGTAAACATTAAGGATTCCAGAGTGGCCATAGGGAAGGATATGGCGAATAAAATCATGGTTTAGTAAAGGAGAGCATTATGAAAACACTGAAGGAGGTTGCCTGCGGGCAGACAGTGAAGGTAAAGAGGCTGTCCGGGGACGGTCCGGTCAAAAGACGCATCATGGACATGGGAATCACCAAGGGCGTTGAAATCTTTGTGAGAAAGGTAGCTCCCCTTGGGGACCCCGTAGAAGTGACCGTAAGAGGCTACGAGCTGTCTCTTCGGAAGGCGGATGCCGCTATGATCGAGGTGGAATAATTTTTTGCACAAGAGTTAGTAATGACTAATTTTGGATAGCTCAAAATAACTGCTGTCCTGAGGGTAAAGGAGATTGAAATGTCGATTAAAATTGCACTAGCAGGAAATCCAAACTGCGGGAAAACAACATTATTTAATGCGCTGACCGGCTCCAATCAGTTTGTGGGAAACTGGCCCGGCGTAACGGTGGAAAAAAAGGAGGGAAAGCTGAAGAAAGCCTATGCGGCAGGCGCTTCGGACGTCACCATTATGGACCTGCCGGGCATCTATTCCCTTTCTCCCTACACGTTAGAGGAAGTGGTGGCCAGAAATTATCTGATAGGTGAAAGACCGGATGCCATTATCAATATTGTGGATGGGACAAATATTGAAAGAAATCTGTATCTCTCCACGCAGATTCTGGAGCTTGGCATCCCCGTTGTCATGGCGGTAAACATGATGGACCTGGTAGAAAAATCTGGGGATAAAATACATATCGACAAGCTGGGCAAAAAGCTTGGCTGTGAGACTGTAGAGATTTCGGCTTTGAAAGGAACGGGAATTGAAAAGGCGGTGGCCAAGGCTGTTTCTGCAGCCCAGAGAAAGGCTGGGGCCGTGCCTGTGCATGAGTTTGCCCCTGAGGTTGAATCTGTAATCAGGCAGGTGGAGGGGATGCTTCCCGGAGATATCCCCAAGGAACAGAGACGCTTCTTTGCCATTAAGCTTTTGGAAAAGGATGATAAGATCAAGGAGCAGATGAAGCAGGCTCCGGACGTATCGGCGCAGATCAAGGCTTTGGAGGAAGCCTTTGACGACGACACGGAGAGCATTATCACCAACGAGAGATATGTATATATTTCTTCCATTATCAAAGACTGCTGTACAAAAAGCGGCAAAAGAGAGATGACAACCTCCGATAAGATCGACAGAATCGTCACCAACAGGTGGGCTGCGCTTCCCATTTTTGCATTGGTTATGTTTTTAGTCTATTATGTATCCGTCACAACGGTGGGCACCTGGGCCACCGATTGGGCCAATGACGGTGTATTCGGGGATGGCTGGAGTCTCTTTGGACTGGAAATTCCCGGAATACCTGTTTTGGTCACCGGACTTTTAGAGTCCATCGGATGCGCCGCATGGCTGCAGGGACTTATTGTTGACGGTATTGTAGCCGGTGTGGGAGCCGTGCTGGGCTTTGTGCCTCAGATGCTGGTATTGTTTATTTTCCTGGCATTTTTGGAGTCCTGCGGTTATATGGCCCGTGTTGCCTTTATCATGGATCGTATTTTCCGCAAATTCGGTCTTTCCGGCAAGTCCTTTATTCCCATGCTGATCGGTACGGGCTGTGGTGTTCCCGGGGTTATGGCTTCCAGAACCATTGAAAATGACAGAGACCGGAAGATGACCATTATGACCACTACCTTTATCCCCTGTGGCGCCAAGCTTCCCATTATCGCCCTGATTGCAGGAGCGCTGTTCGACGACGCTGCCTGGGTTGCGCCCAGCGCATATTTTGTGGGGATTGCGGCAATTATCTGTTCCGGCATTATTCTGAAAAAGACAAAGATGTTTGCAGGAGACCCGGCTCCCTTCGTTATGGAGCTCCCCGCATATCACTGGCCCACTGTTGGGAATGTGCTCAGAAGCATGTGGGAGAGAGGCTGGTCCTTTATCAAGAAGGCCGGTACAGTGATCCTTCTTTCCACCATCGTGATTTGGTTTACCACTTATTTCGGCTTTGTGGACGGACAGTTCAGAATGCTTGAGGATATGGAGATCGACCACAGCATTCTGGCAGGCATCGGAAATGCAATCGCATGGATATTTACTCCTCTTGGATGGTCCGATCTTGCGCCTGCTGACGCATGGAAATCTGCGGTGGCGGCCATCACCGGACTGGTGGCAAAGGAAAATGTGGTAGGCACCTTTGGCATTCTCTACGGCTTTGCCGAGGTTGCCGAGGACGGCGCAGAAATCTGGGGCAATCTTGCAGGCAGCATGACCCCTGTTGCGGCATACTCCTTCCTTGTGTTCAATCTGCTGTGCGCTCCCTGCTTTGCCGCTATGGGCGCCATCAAGAGAGAGATGAACAATGCCAAATGGTTCTGGTTTGCCATCGGCTATCAGTGCGGTCTTGCATATGTGGTTTCCCTGTGCATCTACCAGATCGGCATGCTGATTACCACAGGCGCATTTGGCATCGGAACCGCAGCAGCCTTTCTTCTGCTGGCAGGCTTCCTTTACCTGCTGTTTAGGCCCTACAAGGAGAGCAAAACCCTTAGAGTCAATACCAGAAAGCTGGCTGGAGCAAAATAGCCAGATGAATTCCTCATAAAATGAACCAATTAAGCAATGCCGCAGGGCTGCAGAGAATTTCTGCAGTCCTGTGGCATTTTTACGGAGAAAGTTCAGTAAAAAGCCGGAAAATTTTTCTGCTGGAGCGTTTGAGAGAGTTTTATGGGACAGCATTTCCTTTACTATGAGCATACAGCAACAAAAGGTATTTTAAGTAATTGCGAAACTCGCTGGCAAAGTCACGAACCTGGTCATAATAACCAAAAACGGGTTCCGAAGCAGTGGCTAGT
>NZ_CALWMU010000024.1:0-53066 GCF_944382095.1 Candidatus Acetatifactor stercoripullorum | reverse complement strand
AATATCTGAATAAGACCTGAAAAAAGGAATTCAGAAGAGAGTGACAGGATATGAAGTTATTTACCTTTCAAAACTGGTTTTTTGAAATTATTATTGACAAGGAAACGGCAAAAGGTTATTATTCTAATAATAATTGTATTAGATTATATCTGTATACAATTATGAGCAAAAAGGAGGGAACTATTATGAAGAAATTTCACAAGTTAGTAAGCACTGCGGTAGTTTCTGCAATGGTTTTGGCTATGGCAGGCTGCGGTACGCAGGACGCAGGTGCTTCAGAAAGCGCAGCTTCCAATGAAAGCGCGAGTGCTGCAGAGGGAACAGAAGCGGCTTCGGAAGGCGCTTCCGCCGGCACTTTTAAGATTGGCGGCATGGGACCTCTCACCGGAGACAATGCGGTATATGGCATGGCAGTAAATAATGCTGCACAGATGGCCGTGGATGAAATCAATGCGGCAGGCGGCGTAAATGGATATACCCTTGAGCTGAATTTTCAGGATGACGAGTCTGATGCTGAGAAGGCTGTAAACGCTTATAATGTTTTGAAGGACTGGGGCGCACAGATGATTGTCGGCGCAGTGACCAGCGGCCCTTCCATTGCGGTAACGGAAAAGACAATGGAAGACAATATGTTCCAGCTGACGCCTTCAGGCTCTGCTGTAGAATGTACACAGTATGACAACTGCTTCCGCGTCTGCTTCTCCGACCCTAATCAGGGTGCTGCATCTGCACAATATATCGGAGAAAATGCGCTTGCGGAAAAAGTAGCTGTGATTTATGACAGCTCCAGTGTATACTCCACCGGCATTTATGAAAGCTTTGCCCAGGAGGCTGAGAACCAGAACTTTGAGATTGTGGCAGCGGAGGCATTTACCGCAGACAACAAGACTGATTTTTCCGTACAGCTTCAGAAGGCTAAGGATGCAGGAGCGGATTTGGTATTCCTGCCTATCTACTATCAGGAGTCTTCCCTGATTTTGACCCAGGCAGACAGCATGGGTTATGCACCTGCTTTCTTCAGCTGCGATGGTATGGATGGTATTTTGAGCGTTACTAATTTTGATCAGAGCCTGGCGGAGGGCGTTATGCTGTTGACACCTTTTGCGGCAGATGCAGAGGATGAGCTGACACAGAATTTTGTTTCCACCTACGAGGAGAAATTCGGCGGCATTCCCAATCAGTTTGCGGCAGATGCCTATGATGCAGTGTATGCAATCAAGGCGGCGATTGAGCAGAGCGGCGTTACTCCCGATATGAGTGTATCCGATATCTGCGAAGGCTTAAAGAGCGCAATGACTCAGATTACCATAGACGGCCTGACCGGTTCTGGCATGAGCTGGACGGCGGATGGCGAGCCGAACAAGGAGCCCAAGGCTGTAAAAATTGTAAATGGCACTTACACAGCAATGTAATGATGTTTGAACCAGAGAGGGTTGCCGTATAAGGCAGCCCTTCTTTTTAAACAAAATGAATCTGCTTGCCAGGTTTGGACGCATCTGTTATACTGAATATTGCGTGATAAGTATATGTTAAGACACTAACGGGAGGTACTTATGAGTTTTGTTACTTATTTAATCAACGGCATCAGCCTTGGCAGCGTGTACGCACTGATTGCACTGGGATATACCATGGTTTATGGTATTGCCAAGATGCTGAATTTTGCCCATGGGGACGTGATTATGATAGGAGCCTTCACCACCTATACGATATGCAGCACGATGGGGCTATCGCCTCTTATCGGCGTTCCCGCTGCTGTTATTGTGTGTACTGTGCTGGGGATGGTGATTGAAAAAATTGCATATAAGCCTCTGCGGAAGGCGGCTTCTCCGCTGGCAGTGCTGATTACCGCCATCGGTGTAAGCTACCTGCTTCAAAATTTAGCGTTGTTGATTTTTGGCGCAGATACAAAATCCTTTACCTCCGTAGTGCCTATGGAGTCCATCAAGCTTGCAGACGGTCAGATCAATATTACGGGAGAGACCATTGTCACTATTTTATCTTGTATTGTCATTATGGTCGGTCTGATGCTTTTTATCAATAAAACCAAGGCCGGGCAGGCGATGCTTGCGGTTTCCGAAGATAAGGGAGCTGCGCAGCTCATGGGCATTAATGTAGACGGAACCATAGCGCTTACCTTTGCCATTGGTTCTGCATTGGCCGCCATTGCGGGAGTACTTCTTTGTTCGGCATATCCGTCCTTAACTCCCTATACCGGTTCCATGCCGGGCATAAAGGCGTTTGTGGCTGCGGTATTCGGCGGTATCGGCTCTATTCCGGGAGCGTTTATCGGCGGAATTCTGTTAGGTATTATTGAGATTTTCAGCAAGGCATATATTTCCTCTCAGATGGCGGATGCAATCGTTTTTGCCGTTCTGATTCTTGTATTGCTTATAAAGCCTTCGGGTCTCCTCGGCAAAAACATTCAGGAAAAGGTTTAGGGAAGAGCATATGGAAAAGAAATTAAAGACAAACAAAAAAATGAAAATGAGCAAAACCCTGAAAAGCAATCTTATTACTTACGGAATCGTGCTTGCCGCTTATATTATCATTCAGATATTGATTTCGGCAGGCAGTTTAAGCAGTCTGATACAAGGTCTGCTGGTACCGTTGTGCTCGTATGCCATTTTGGCGGTATCCTTAAACCTTACTGTAGGGGTTCTTGGCGAGCTGAGTCTGGGACACGCGGGATTTATGTGTGTAGGAGCTTTTACCAGTGCGTTCTTTTCGAAATGTATGCAGGAGGCGATTCCTTTATCCGGTGTCCGGTTTTTTATCGCTATATTGATTGGGGCGGCCAGCGCTGGAATTTTCGGTATTTTGATCGGGATTCCTGTTCTGAGACTGAAGGGAGATTACCTGGCTATTGTCACGCTTGCCTTTGGAGAAATCATAAAGAATATCATCAATATACTTTATGTAGGGGTAGATGAAAGCGGTTTACATTTTTCTGTTACCAGCTCCATGGATCTGAATCTGTCGGAGAATGGAACGATCATCATAAAAGGAGCCCAGGGAATTACTGGAACTCCCGGTGATTCCTCCTTTACAGTGGGTGTTATTCTGCTGTTAATTACCTTATTTATTGTGTTGAATCTGGTGCATTCCAGGGACGGACGCGCCATTATGGCCATTCGCGACAATACCATTGCAGCGGAGTCCGTTGGCATCAATATTACGAAATATAAGCTTATGGCATTTTCCATTTCCGCTGCCCTTGCGGGAGTGGCAGGTGTATTGTATGCCCACAATATTTCCTCTTTACAGGCAACTACCAAAAATTTCGGTTATAATATGTCCATTATGATACTGGTATTTGTGGTGCTGGGCGGCATCGGAAATATCAGAGGTTCGGTGATATCTGCAGTGGTGCTGACGTTACTGCCGGAGCTTCTGCGCGGACTGAATAATTACCGTATGCTGATTTATGCCATTGTTCTGATTGCAATGATGCTGTTTAACTGGGCTCCAAAGGCGATTGCATGGCGGGAGAAGGCTGCCTATAAACTGAGACTGAAAAAGACGGCAAAGGAGGCTGAGTAGCTATGGCATTACTTGAGGTAAAAAATTTGAGTATCTCCTTTGGCGGACTTAGAGCTGTGGATGATTTTAATGTGGAGATCAGAAAAGGCTGTCTGTATGGGCTGATCGGACCAAACGGTGCGGGGAAAACTACGGTTTTTAATTTGCTTACAGGTGTCTATAAACCGGATCAGGGCATTATTACTCTGGATGGCAAGGATATTACAGGCCGTAAAACAATAGATATCAACAGGGAAGGAATTGCCAGAACCTTTCAAAACATTCGTCTTTTTAAAGATTTATCCGTAATCGACAATGTTAAGGTAGGTCTCCATAATCATTTGAAATACAATACCCTTATGGGGATTCTGCGTTTTCCTGTTTATTATAAGATTGAGAAGCAGATGAAGGAGGAGGCGCTGGAGCTTTTGAAGGTTTTCGGACTTGAGGGAGAGGCAGATACCCTTGCGTCCAATCTTCCCTATGGCAAGCAGCGCAAGCTGGAGATTGCCAGGGCATTGGCTACAAAGCCAAAGCTTTTGCTGCTGGATGAGCCTGCTGCGGGAATGAATCCCAATGAGACGCAGGAGCTGATGGATACCATTCGTTTTGTCCGGGATCATTTTGATATGACTATTTTACTCATTGAGCATGATATGAAGCTGGTAAGCGGCATCTGTGAAGAGCTTACGGTGCTGAATTTCGGGCGCGTTCTCTGCCAGGGAAATACAAGCGATGTGCTGAACGATCCGGAAGTAATCAAGGCTTATCTGGGGGAATAGGAGGACACGTTATGGCAATGTTGGAAGTTAAGGATTTAAAAGTATATTATGGCATCATTCAGGCGATTAAAGGGGTTTCCTTTCACGTAAATGAGGGAGAGGTTATTGCCTTGATCGGAGCAAACGGAGCGGGAAAGACTACGATTCTGCATACGGTTTCCGGCTTGCTGTCTCCCCGGTCAGGAAGCGTGGTCTTTGAGGGAACGGATATTGTAAAAATTCCTGGGCACAAAATTGTGTCCAGGGGTATGGCTCATGTACCCGAGGGAAGAAGAGTCTTTGCCCAGCTTTCCGTTCTTCAGAATTTAAAAATGGGAGCCTATACACGCAAGGATAAGGAGGAAATCGAAGAGACGCTGAAAATGATATTTGACCGTTTTCCACGCCTTGAGGAGCGTCAGAATCAGCTGGCGGGAACATTGAGCGGCGGAGAGCAGCAAATGCTTGCCATCGGACGGGCGTTGATGTCACATCCAAAGCTTATTTTGATGGACGAGCCTTCTATGGGACTATCCCCCATTCTTGTGAATGAAATATTTGATATTATAAAAGAGGTCAGCAAGAGCGGCACCACAGTCCTTCTGGTGGAGCAAAATGCCAAAAAAGCACTTTCTATTGCAGACAGGGCCTATGTTTTGGAAACGGGAAAAATTGTACTTGAAGGAGCGGCAGGCGATCTTCTGAACAACGCATCTATTAAGAAGGCATATCTCGGGGAGTAGGAGGAAAGAGCCATGGAAAATATAGTGATTACAATAGCAAGGCAATATGGAAGCGGTGGACGAACCGTTGGAGAGATGCTTGCAGACAGGCTTGGCATTCACTATTATGATAAGGAGCTGATGAAGCTGGCCAGCGATGAGAGTGGTATCAATGAGGCTCTTTTTGTAAATGCGGATGAAAAAATAAAGAGTACAAAACTATTCCGCATTGCCAAGAGTGCCTACAACGGTGAGCTGATTCCGCCGGAGAGCGATGATTTTACTTCCACCGACAATCTCTTTAATTACCAGGCAAAAATCATCCGCAAGCTGGCAGAAGAGGAGTCCTGCGTTATTATAGGCAGGTGCGCAGATTATGTCCTGAAGGAATATAATAATGTATTGAGCGTATTTGTACATGCGCCTATGGAGTTCTGTATAGAGCAGGCTGCCAAAAAGCACAGCATGAGCCCAAGGGAATTAGAGCGTTTTATTTTGAAAACGGACAAACACCGGGCAGAATATTATAAATATCACACAGGCAGAGAATGGACAGACGCCAGAAATTATGATTTATGTCTGAACAGCTCGAAACTTGGGTTTGATAGATGCGTGGAAGAGATCATAGCATATATGGACGTAAGGTTTCGATAAAAGCAAAGGAAAACGCATGCAAAAAATTATGGGGCGGCACGGTCAAAGCGGCAGGAGACTGTCAGCAAATGACCGGCCGTCCTTTGGTGTTACCGGTAAAAACGGAAAATGCCAAAAACCACACCCAGTATCTGGCAGTCGTCCACAATGATAGGCGCCATAGAATCGTTTTCGGGTTGGAGACGGATATGTCCGTCTTCCTTATAGAAGGTTTTTACAGTGGCAGAATCATCAATCAGTGCAACCACAATCTGACCATTGTGAGCATCAGAGGCACAGTGCACCAAAACGCGGTCTCCATTTAAAATGCCTGCATTGATCATGGAATCGCCTCGAACATTTAATATAAAGGACTCTCCTTTGGGAACAACCTCTGCAGGAACCGGAAAATAATCCTCGATATTCTCTTCCGCCAAAATAGGCTGGCCAGCTGCCACATTTCCTATAATAGGCAGACTCACCATTTCCCTGCGGAGCATCTGAAAATTATCGTCACAAATTTCGATTGCACGGGGTTTTGTAGGGTCTCTGCGGATGTAACCGTTCTTTTCCAGTGTTTCCAAGTGAGAATGCACGGAAGAGGTGGACTTTAAATTGACGGTTTCGCAGATTTCCCGGACAGTGGGCGGATAGCCCTTGTTTAAAATTTCCTGTTTGATATAATCAAGAATCTCCTGCTGTTTCGGTGTGATTTTTCCAAATGCCATATGTAAAACCCTCCAAAATGAATGTTCGCTGGTATCTGAATTCAGTATAGCATACAAAAACTAAAAAAGCAAACATATATTCCAAAAATATGTTCGATTTTTCTCTTGACAAACATTTGTTCCTTTCATATAATAAAAGCACAGAACAAGTGTTTTCGAACAACTGTTTAAAGTCAGGAGAAACGATATGAATGTACCAAGAAGCAGGAGAGAGACAGCAATAGCAGGGGCATACAGAATATATGAAAGAAAGGTTTATCTAAATAAAAAGCGCCGGCAGAACGAATTACGGCGCAGATGTTCCCTTTTTATGATAGCGATGTGTCTTGCTGCTGTATGCACAATTTCCTACCACGCAATCAGCAGCAGGGCAAGCACCGGAGAAGAGCAGGTTTCTTTCAAATATTATACAAACATTACCGTCAGATATGGGGAAAGCCTCTGGGACATAGCAGATTCCTATATTGATTATGAGCAGTATAAAGATAAAAATGCTTATATTGCAGAGGTAATGAGCATCAATCATCTGGAGGATGAAGACATGGTGAAGGCTGGACAGTATTTGATTGTGCCTTATTATTCCACAGAATTTTTGAAATAGATTCTATTCGGGACGCTTTTCCCGAAGATGCACTGCATTGGCAGCGCGCCGTCTTCTTTCATCCTCAAGAGCTGCATAATGACGTCTTGTAGTATTTACGTCTTTGTGCCCCAGCACATCGGCTACCAGATAAATATCTCCGGTTTCCTGATAGAGAGTGGTACCATAGGTGCTTCTCAGCTTGTGAGGTGTGATTTTCTTTAATGTGGTCACCCTTGAAGCATACTTTTTCACCAGATTTTCTACGGAACGAACGGCCATGCGGCGGTTTTGCAAAGACAAGAACAAAGCGTTTTCATGCCCCTTTGCCGGAATTATATGGTTTCTTTGCTCCATATAGTCCAAGAGAGCGGTTTCCACCTCTTCTCCAAAATAAATCACAGCTTCATAACCGCCCTTTCTGCGTATTTTTATTCCTCCTACATCGAAATTTACATCAGAGATATCAAGTCCGACGCATTCGGAGACACGAATACCGGTTCCGAGAAGAAGAGTAAGCAAAGCTACATCTCTCAGCTTTGTTTTATTATGATATTCCAATTCCTTTTTGGTAAGCTTTGTGCCGTCCTCCACCTGATCCAGAAGGATGGCAACCTCATTGGGTTCCAGACGGATAATTTCTTTTTCGTGTCTCTTTGGAAGAGGCACCAGTGCCGCAGGATTTTTTTCAATCATCTCATTCTGAAAAAAATAATTATAAAAGCTTCTCAGGGAGGCTAGCTTTCTTGCCTTTCCCCGTTCCTCGTTGGTGATATCCTTTCCGTCCTTTTGATAAAGGGCAATATACTCAAGATATTCTTCGATATCCATACGGGTGAGCTGATCCAAAAGAGAAAGTGGATAATCCTTTATTTCCATTTTAGAACATACGGCGTTTTTTTCGTGAAGAAACTCAAAAAAGAGCCTGATGTCATAGGCATAGGCCAATCTGGTACGGGAAGAGGTATATTCTTCAATGCCGCGGAAAAATATCCTGCAGAACCCAGGAAGGGTATCTAAAACCGCCCGGAGCTTCAATATGTTTTGTTTATTTTGTTCGTCATGATAGTTATCATTTTTTATTACCGCCAAAGCACTCTGTCCAGCCTTTCTGATTTGCATTTTGAATTGCAGTAAACATCCGCTCCTTTACACCGGGGTTTTCCAGATTCAGCTGACGGAGCAGATTTTTGATATATTCCCGTTTGGTATGCCCGTCTGCAGGACAGGGGCTTTTCACTACAGGAACATTATATTTATTTACAAATCCGATTACATCGGCTTCTTTCATATACATTAAAGGTCTGATTACGGTTAAATCCGTTCGGTCCAGATAGGTGACGGGGGCAAAGGTATGAAAACGCCCTTCAAAAATAAGTGACATTAACATGGTTTCCACTATGTCATCCCTGTGATGCGCATAAGCCACTTTGTTGCAGCCCAGGGATTTCACCGTTTGATTTAAAGCTCCTTTTCTCATTTTTGCACACAGGGAGCAAGGATTTGTTTCTTTACGCTCCTCAAAAATAATCTGTGCGATGTCTGTTGGAATGACGGTGTATTCCACCTGCAGCTCCTTGCAGAGTGCGCGGATACCGTCTAAATTCAAATTGCCGAAACCAAGGTCTACAGTCACTGCGTGGATGGCAAATTCTTTTGGATAAAAACGCTTTAAGCTGTTTAGGGCATATAAAAGAGTCAAACTGTCCTTTCCACCGGAAATGCCTACTGCAATCTTGTCATGTTCATCTATCATATGGTAATCGTCCACTGCTTTGCGGACGCAGCTTAACACCTGTTGTAATTTCATAGGGTCCTCCATGGCTGTTTCTATGGATATGTTTGGTTAAATTTCTATTTTATTTTATTATTTTTGCAGTTTAAAAACAATAGGCAATTATATTTTTCCAAAACCCGGATATACTTTCAATGAAACCGATATCTGCATTAAGGCGGAACAGGAAAGGAGAACTCTATGGCAGTAGAATTTCGTGAAAGTGAAACAAAAGATAACCTGATGAGGGCATTTGCCGGGGAAAGCCAGGCCAGAAACCGATACACCTTTGCAGCCTCTCAGGCAAAGAAAAACGGACTGCATGTTGTCAGTGCAATTTTTGCATTCACGGCTTCCCAGGAGAAGGAACATGCAGAAATCTTTTACAACCATTTAAAGGAAATGGCAGGAGAGACTATCTTTGTTGATGGCGGATATCCGGTAGACATCACAGAGGATGTAGAAAAGCTTCTCCGCATGGCCCAGCACAATGAATATGAAGAGCATGAGCCAATTTATAAAACCTTTGGAGAAAAGGCTTTGGAAGAAGGCTTTAAAAATGTTGCGGCTTCCTTTCTGCAGATTGCAGAGATCGAAAAGGTGCATGGAGACCGATTCGGTAAATATGCAAAACTTTTGGAAGAAGGCAAGCTGTTTGTGTCGGATGTGGAAGTAGAGTGGATGTGTCTAAACTGCGGTTATGTTTATAAAGGTCTGGAGGCCCCGAAGGTGTGTCCTGTATGTAAGCATGACAGAGGATATTTTATAAGATTTGAATTCGCACCCTTCGGAAAATAGTTTTTTGCAACCTTTGCTTGAGATAAGTATATTTTCAGTGTATTATTAATATATAGCAAAGGAAGGTTTTTGAAATTTACAGAAGAAGGGGCTGTCTGAATGAAATTTAAGCTGGAAAACAAATATTTTCGCTGGGGTTTGACAGCATTTTTAGTCATTGCGGCAAGCATTTTATTTTATTATGTATTGTTTTACGGTTCAGATATAAAGGTTGGCATAAAGGTAGTGATAAACATTCTTATGCCTGTGGTATTTGGTTTTGTCACTGCCTATCTGCTGACGCCGGTATTGAATTTCATAGAAGATAAAATTCTGCTTTTTTTCTGCAGAAAGTGCAAAATAAAGCCTTCTAAGAGAAGGAATTCCCTCGTGAGAGGAATCGGAATTATCCTTACGATGATTTTTTTCTTTGCCATTATTCATGGCCTTTTTTCCATGCTGCTTTCTCAGATCGTCCCAAGCATACAGAACATTGTAATTAATTTTGATTCTTACATCAATAATTTTACAAGATGGCTGAACAGACTTTTGGAGGATAATGCAGACCTCAAAAATTATGCCATGCGGCTGGTGAATAAATACTCGGTTGAGCTGGAAGCCTGGCTGAACGATACGGCGTTTACCACGACCAGCGAATTAATCAGAAGAGTTTCTCTGAGTGTCATCGGTATTTTCAGAGTATTGTGGAATTTTCTTATCGGTCTGATTATATCTGTTTACCTTCTTGCCAGCAAGGAGAAATTTGCAGGGCAGGCAAAGAAGATTGCCTTTGCCTTGTTTGAAAAGCACACGGCCAATGTGATCATTAAAAACTTTCGGTTTACACACAGAACTTTTATCGGATTTATCAGCGGAAAAATTTTAGATTCCATTATAATTGGCGTACTGTGCTTTATTGGAACAAGCATTTTGCATACACCTTATGCAGTGCTGGTCAGTGTGATAGTGGGCGTTACGAATGTAATCCCTTTTTTCGGTCCTTATCTGGGGGCTGTTCCCAGCACGATTTTAATTTTTATAGTAGATCCTATGCACCCTTTAAATTGCGTTTATTTTGTTATCTTTATTTTGATTTTACAGCAGTTTGACGGTAATTTTTTAGGACCCAAAATTTTGGGAAATTCTACCGGTCTTACGGGTTTTTGGGTGATCTTTGCAATTACGCTTTTTGGAGGACTGTTTGGTGTATTAGGTATGTTTATCGGTGTTCCCATTTTTGCTGTAATTTATGCGGGAATTAAATCTATCGTCAACACGGCGCTTAAGAAAAAAAATCTTCCTTGCGATACGCAGGCTTATGTCAATGTAGGCAGTATTGATGAGGAGGGATTCCATGCGGAAGAAAAACAAGGAGAGAAAAATAAATGAGATTTGTGATACAGCGGGTAGCAGAGGCATCTGTTTCGGTGGAAGATAAGGAGATTGGACGAATTCAAAAAGGGTTTTTGGTGTTTGTGGGAATCAATCAGTCAGATACGATTGAAATTGCAGATAAAATGGTAAAAAAATTAGTTGGCTTGAGAATTTTTGCGGATGAAAACGGAAAAACAAACCTTGATCTGCATGCTGTAGACGGGCAGCTGCTTATTATTTCACAATTTACCTTATATGCAGATTGCAGAAAGGGAAACCGCCCCTCCTTTACCAGAGCGGGTGAACCCCAAAAAGCCCAGGCGCTTTACGAGCATATTCTGGAACAATGCCGCAAAGAAATATCCGTAGTTAAAGGAGGGTGCTTTGGAGCGGACATGAAAATTTCTCTTTTGAATGACGGTCCATTCACCGTGATTTTCGATTCGGATGAAATGCAGATACAGTGAGCCTGGTAGTCCTGAAAAGCCCATAACTATTCGTTAAAGTTGTCTTTTGCGCATAGTTGGAACCATCCTTCTGCATCATACGAAGCGTTGCTAAAATTTAACTAAGCGTTTAAGGAACGGAAAAGTCCAATACTTGAGCATTCCCATATTGTTCCAGTAGTTGTTTTAGATAAGCATCTTCATCAGAATGTATTTCACCGCTTTCCAAATTAAAATAAATGTAAGATACATTGTCGTCTGAATCAAAATTTTCTGTGGCATATTCTGATAAAACCATCTGCTGATCAGAGACATTTAAGCTGTATTTTGCCACAAAATGACCGCCTGCGGCATAGATGCCCTCGTCATCATAGCGTATGGGATAGGCCGTGCCAGCGCTTCCGATTGTGATGGAAGAATTACCCTGTGCGCTTTCAAAAGAGGCTTTGCAAAAGATGCTGGCCTGCGCAGTCAATGTCTGCCCCTCCCTTGTCTCCTCATAAGAATAAGTTCCCTCCTGAGTTTCCACCAAAATTGTCTGCCCATTTATACTCAGGTATACAGACGGAAATTTCTCCTGAGGCGTCTGCTGCTGAAGCTCTTGATTTTCCAATTCCCGTTCAAGTTGAGCAATCTCAGCCTCTAAAGTCTTTCTCAGCTCTATAAGCTGTTTTTCCGCAATCGCAGCCTCCAAAGCCTTTTTTTCCTGCTCTATAAGCTGTTTTTCCATAGCTTCTTCGTTACTTAAAGAATCCACTGTCTTGCTTCCGATAGGATTTAATGTTAAGCCAAAAACACAGAATATCACAAACAAAATGGAAAAAAGCAGTATCCAGAAGCCAGGCTTTTTATAATTCATTATATTCCTGATTCGAGCTTTTACATTATTTTCTCCAAAAGACAGCGGGCAGCCTGAAACAACTCTTTCCTTTCCCGATAGACGAAGCAGTGTCTGGGAATAGACTTTTCGCTCTGCTGTTGCATTATGATGTAATGTTATTTCATCACAGGACATTTCCATGTCCTGGCTCATCAAATAGAATGCAAGCCATACAAGAGGATTAAACCAGTGAACACAGCATAAAAGAAAGGAGGCCTGCTTGATCAGGGGGTCTCTTCGACTGATATGTGTGTATTCATGGGCGAGGCATATTTGCTTCTCTTCTGCTGTTATCGTATCAGGCAGATAAATAACAGGCTTAATAATTCCCAGAACAAAAGGTGTATCCAGTCCTGGCACTATTTTGACAGGAATGCTGTGATAAAAATTGGTTTCCACAACTTTTGCCTTCAGCCGTTTTTTGAGACAAAGGCAGGTAAAAAGGCAGTGTATAAACAAAAGCAATACGCCAATGGGCCATACAAAAGCTCCCAGATGCAGTAAAAAAGCCAAAGAGTCTGTGAAATCCCTTGCAAAAGTGGAAACCGCAGAGGCTTCTGATGTTCCTGATTGTGCCTGCAGATCAAAGGAGGCGGTCACTTTTTCAGAATCTGCTGCAGTGGAATTTTTGCTGTCTGCCTGAAATTCACCGGAGGCTTCCGCAAAAATGCTGGAATCAAGAATGTTTTCTGCGGATGCCGCCACCTGCTCTCCCACCAGGCTGAATTCACTGTCAAGGGACCAGGGACAAATCAGCCGAAAGGCAACGGCAATCCAAAGGAAATAAGAAAATGTCTTTGGCGCCTTTTTTAAAAGCAGTCTGGCCAAAAACACAAAAAGAATGCAGTAGGAAGCAGTCAGGCTCATACTCAGCACAGTCAGAAACAGATTGATCATAAAACCCCTCCTTATCTTGATTTTTCAGGCATTTTTATTTGTTAAGCATTGTCTTATTCCTCAAAGCTGTCAATATAGCTGCGCAGCTCCTCAACCTCCTTGTGAGAGAGCTTGCGTCCTTGAAAAAAGGCTGTCAGGAACCTGGGAAGAGAGCCGAAGGTTTCCGTCACATAATTTTGGCTCTGCAGTCCGTAAAACTGTTCCTTAGTCAGTTTTGCGGAGACAATGGATTTTTCATTTTGAAAGATACCCTTTCCAATTAATTTCTTTAAAACAGTATAGGTGGTTGACTTTTTCCAGGAAAGCTCCTTTTCACAAAGCTTTACCAGCTCTGTGGAGGAAATGGGTTCGTTTGCCCAGATAATGTCTGCAAATCTGGATTCTGCGTCTGCAAGCTTGTAGCAGTCCTTCATAAGGCTCATCTCCTTTCACATGGTTTGGACGAAAATACGAAAACGATTGCTGCTTTTAGAAATATAAAAGGTCTATAAGTAATAGACTCTTTGCTTACTTTGAGTCTACTGCGTATAGACCATATTGTCAAGAAGTTTTTTGGAACAGATTGAGCGGCGCCTTCACTGCTCTGGCATCCATACTTTCATTTTTCCTGTTTCCCTGTTACACCAGGTATAATAAGGAATGGCGGTCAATTCACATCTCTCCCATTCAGGAGGCGCAAAGGAATACAGCGCATCCGGCTGTGTCAGGCGTAAGCCCGGAATCTTGAGTACTCTTATTTGCCCCAGTACGGAATCCTTTCTGTCAAAGACCAATGGAGTACCCTGCTTGTCTACGCAGAGAAAATTCAAATCCTTATTGTCCGCATCTTCGAAGCAATATACCAGAGGACCGGCCATAAAGGCAGTTTTTCCTGCATCGGCGTAAACTTTTGGATTGGCATATACTTTGTGTGGGGATACGTCAAGCGTTACTTGTACACAGTCCCCTGCCTTCAAGTCCTCCAGCAAAAGATAACCATTTACCATTTTTGGAATTTTTCTTTTGCCATTTACGTTTACCGGAGTATTTTTGCTCCAGAAGGGACAGCGCACAGCCAAAGTAAACGGGCCCGGCGCAGCCTGCACTTCATACTCTGCCATTCCATCGTAAGGATAACCTGTTTTTGTTACAAAGGAAAAGGCGCCATTGTAATGATATTCTCCTTGAATAAACAAATCTGAATAAAAAATCTGCCGTCCCTTTTCGTTTTGCTCCGTATGCCAGGCATATCGGTCTAAAGAGGCTAAAAGCCGTGCTGCATTGGGCGGACAACAGGCACAGCCATGCCATTTTGGACGTCTTGGATAAACGTGACGGAATCGGGGAATTTTCTGCGCGTGCATAGGATCCATTTCCAAAGGGTTCGTATAAAAGAAATGGGTTCCATCCCTCTGGATTCCGGCAAGTACTGTGTTGTACAGCGCAAGCTCCAGGATATCTGCATATTTGGCATTATGCTGTAAATCAAGCATAGCATTTGCAAAAAATATCAGGCCGATGGAGGCGCAGGTTTCACAGTAGGCAGTGTCGTTTGGAAGGTCATAATCCAGTGTAAAGGCCTCCCCATCAGCAGAGGAACCAATTCCGCCGGTTAAGTACATTCGTCTGTTCACGATACTGTTCCACATCCGCTCACAGGCATCTGCCAGAGAAGCATCCTTTGTCTCCACTGCCGCCATGGCCATGCCTGTATAGAGGTAAACGGCGCGGACAGCGTGACCCACGGCATTTTTTTCCTCTCGCACAGGATAAGTATTTTGAAGATAATCCGTATCCTCAGGATTCATGTTCCAGAGCGTCCAGCCTCTTTTTAGTGCCTCCTTTTTGAAAAAATCAGGATCCGTGCCTCGAAAATCAAGGAAATATTTTGCCAATGCAAGGTATTTTTGCTCACCTGTGACTCGAAACAGCCTTACGAGGGCGAGCTCGATTTCCGGATGCCCGGGGATGCCGTCCCGCTTCCCCTCTCCCTTTCCGAAAATGCTGTCTATTAAGTCTGCAAGACGTTTTCCAATTTGAAGCAGCTTCGTTTTTCCTGTGGCCTCATAATAGGCAACACCTGCCTCGATCATATGTCCGGCACAGTAAAGCTCATGGCACTCCTGAAGATTCTGCCATTTCCGTTCTGGACATGTCACAGTAAAATAAGTATTCAGATATCCGTCCTTTTCCTGCGCCCGGCCTACCAGAGAGATGATTGCGTCCGCTTTGCTCTCCAAATCCGGATCGGGCTTTCGCATGAGACAGTAGGCGGCTGCCTCCAGCCATTTTGCAGTATCGCTGTCCTGGAATACCCATCCGGAAAACTCCCCCCTGCTCTCTCCCGCCGCTATCCGGAAATTTTCAAAGGAGTGGCTTTTAGGTATATCCGCATCTGCGGCATTATCACCCAGCACCGCGTATTGGTAAGGAAGCATTACATCGCTCACAAGCTCCTGATAATAGTGAAAGAATTCATCCTTGATAAGAAAGCCGTCCTTCATAGATCATTCCCACCCTTTTGCTTTGATTATTCTGCAAAGCTATAATTTGTCAAATTCATACCTACACCGTCAAACTCAAAAAAAAGCAGGATATTTCCAAGTCTGTTATCCTTGCCAAGATAAACCGGCGCATTGCAGTAAAGACCTGTTTCATCCTGAAAATATTCGCAATATCCCTTAACAGAAAGGTTTTGCTGTAAAGTCCTTGAAAAAGGGGCATCCTTCGTTTCCGCTAAAAATCTTCTGCCAGCTATATTCAGCACAAGATTTCCTTCCTCATCTATTTCCGACCTAAGAAAGCTGTCTGCCATTTCCATGGGGTCTGCGGTCATTGGGATTTCATTGAGGTTTTCTTTGTCAAAGATAAAGGTCTCATACCCATCTTCTCTGGTTCTGACCTGAAGCACTGCCCAGGGAGTTTCTTCCCCCCACTGTGATATCTGGAATTGAACGATATCGTCATATTCCGTCTCTAATTCCAGAAAGCTCTCCGTTTCAGCCTCCCTGTTTTTCAGGCAGAATTGATCTGCGGAAGCATTATGGTACAGCTCAATATTCTGCTCTGGATCAGATGCCTCCAGCGCCCATTCTTCCTGCTGCACTTGAACATTCTGTGCTTTGCTTTCAGTTCCGTCAGAAATTTCGGCCTTCCCAGAGATTTGATTGGTAAGTAACAAAGAGCTTGTCAGGAATAAAATAATGATCTGCAGCATTTTTGTCTCCTCCTTTTTATTATTTCAAACTTAAATCATTCCAAAAGCAAAATAATAGGCCGCCATCTGGGCTCTTGAGCTGAAGGGCTCTGTATCAAGCAGAGCTTTGACCTCTTCCTTGGTATAAAATCGTGCTTCAATCTCTTCATTTTCAGAGGTATGGCCGGAGATTTCCCCTTCCGCCTCTACAAAAGCGATGTAGGTGGTTGTGTCGGAGATTGCCACCGCAGCATAGGAGGGAGGCAGAATTTTTTTTATGGCTTTTACCTTAAGTCCTGTCTCCTCAGACAGCTCTCTGGCAATGCACGCTTCTATGGTTTCGTCCTTTTCCAGCATCCCGGCACAGAGATTGTATATGGTACGGTTTACACCCATGCGGAATTCGTGAAGCAAAAGAAGTCTGTCCCCTTTGGTGGCAACGATGGAGACGCCGCTGGGCGCCTGGCCTACGTCGTTTATGTCCTTTAAGTCTCTCCTGCTGACAATTTCATATTTTTTTTCCCGCCCGGCCTTGTTTTTGTAAGTAATCTCATAATTTTTCAGATATTTTCCATCTCTTACTTTTTCAAATTTTATGGCTTCCAAACTAATTTTTCCTTTCCTGCTTTACAATCATCCGTCCACATTTATTTTGCCAGCTGCTCCTTAAGGGGTCTGCTGGTTTTCTTTCTTGTGATTTCTACGAGTCCAAGAGGTGTAATGTCCACTACAACAGTCTTTTGTTTGTCCTTTCCGGTCAGGCTCCGCAGATGCTGGAGCAGCTTTTCTTCATATTCCGCAGAAAACATATTAATAAAGTCTACTATGATCATACCGGAAAGGTTTCTGAGCCGAAGCTGCAGAGCAATTTCCTGGGCGGCTTCCATATTTACAAGATAGGCACTCTCTGCACTTCCTCTTTTGCTCTCATATTTGCCCGAATTGACATCCACTACTGTCAGCGCTTCCGTAGGTTCAATGATTAAATAGCCGCCGGATTTCAGCCATACTCGTTTGCCGAGAGCTTCCTCCAGTCGGGTCTTTATCGAATAAAGCTTGTGCAGAGGATAGGAAGCGTCCTCGTAAAGGCGCACCTGCTTTTCTGGCAGCTTTTCCTTACAATAGGCCGAAACAGCCTCATAGAGCATGCTTTGATCCGTGACAATTTCATCATACTCCCAGGGATATACCATGGAATTTAAAACCGCCGCCCAGCCGGGCCGGGCTTCCTTAAGGCAGCTGAAACAGGTTCTGTAGGGAGCCTTCTCAAGCAGCTGCACAAATTCCCGTTGAAGGGCATGGAAGGAGGAAACAAGCTCTTCCCTGCTGCAATCTCCCGCCTGGGTGCGCACTACGCCGCTGATAGGCACAGAAACCTGCGGCGGCTGCCGGAAGGTGCGGCCTTCCAAAATTCCCTCCTCATGCAAAAGCTCCTGCAGCTGCTTTTTCTGCTCTGAGGAAAGCTTGGAGGAAAAGCTTGCATGGCTGGAGGTGTCTAAGCTGAGGGCAAAAAACTCATTGGCCAGGGATATTTTCGCTGTCACATTGGCCTGCTTGGCCTTTTGGGCTTCATTGGTAATCTGCACCAAAAGCTCATCTCCAGCCAGAATACGGCCGTCATATCTGCGGTTTAACAAAAAGGGGACGGAAGCCTCTTTGAATGGCAGAAAACAGATTTCTCCGTCTGCAATTTCCACAAAACAGGCGGCGATATTGGCAGCTATATGCTTTACCCTTCCCACGTAGACAGCCCCGATCCGGTTGGCGCCCTCGGGAAGAACCTGTGCCGCCACAAGACGCTTCTTTTGAAAAAGCATTGCCAGGGCTTTTCCCTCATATTCTGTAAAAATCAGCTTTCCGTCTGACATATTTCATCATCTCCCATGACATAAAGCGGAACAAAAACCGGCTTTTGTGCTGTCCCTGTGTTAGTGAAAATTTCCTCCCTGTTGATTAAGAGGGCATTTTCCTGCAAAGTACAGCCGTTTTGCCCCAGAAAAGCCGCCAGCACCTGGGCGGGCTTGATATTGCTGCCGCTGGAAGCATCTAAAAGCAGATAAACCCCAGATTCCCGGCACTCCATTTCATAGATGCCAGGCCGCAGATCCACCTCTCTGCATCCCTTTTTGGTTTCCTTTTGTATCAGGATGGCATCCCTTGAAAGAAAATCGGGAAGGGCTGCAGCCATGTCAAAAGCAGGCCCCCTACCCTCACGGAACTGTACAGTATAGGAAGCGGCGGCAACGCTGGCCATGGCGTTTCCCGCATCCTCCGGCAGCACGCATACCTTTGTGACCTCAATCCCAGGTACGCTGGCCTCATTCAGCCTTTTCTTTACGTCCTGGCAGGAAATCATGGAGTTTACCTCAATATCCATATATTCCCCGTTGCTGGAAAGGCCAACGCCTAAAGGTGCGGCAAAGGACATAATTTGATGGGGACTGAAACCTGTAGTATAGGCAATGTCAATCTCCGCCCTGCGGATGGCCTTTTGGAAAAAACGCATCAAATCCAAATGACCGATAAAACGCAGTACGCCATATTTTCTGAATTTTATTCGTAATCTCATAAGTCCTTCCCCCCCTTTCAGCGCTCAAGGCAAATGCCGCAGCCAAAACGGCTGGCACCGCAGCCCTGACATTTTTCCTTACAGTTTTCCGAAACTTCTTCTCCTTTGGCTTTTTCCCATTCTCGCTTTAAAAATTCCTTTGTGACCCCACAGTCAATAAAATCCCATGGAAGCAATTCATCCACAGACCGTTCCCGAAAGGTATAAAAATCCATGGAAAGACCGCATTCTGTAAAGGCTTCCAGCCATTTTTCATTGTGGAAGTATTCGCTCCAGGCATCATAAAAGCAGCCCTTTTCATAGACCCTTAACAGCACCTTTGACAGTCTTCTGTCTCCTCTTGCCAGAACACCTTCCAGCACACTGGCGTCTGCCTCATGCCAATTATATTTGATACTCTTTTGATTTAACTGTTCAGAGACAGCCTTTCTGGTCAGAAAAGCCTTATCCAGAAATTCCTCCTTGGTGCACTGTCTTGCCCACTGGAAGGGGGTAAATGGCTTGGGCACAAAGAAGGATGTGCTGGCCACGATCTGCACCTTGCCATTGGTGCGTTTTTCCTTGGGAACCTCCTCAAAAAATACGGCGGCAATTTTATTGGAAAGCTCTGCAATTCCTCGGATATCCTCCTGAGTCTCGGTGGGAAGTCCCAGCATAAAATAAAGCTTTACTCTGGTCCAGCCCCCTCGAAAGGCCAGGGCTGCGCCCTTCAGAATCATTTCCTCAGTCAGCCCCTTGTTAATTACGTTTCGCAGTCTCTGGCTTCCCGCCTCCGGCGCAAAGGTGAGACTGGATTTTTTCACATCCTGCACCTTGCTCATCACATCCAGAGAGAAAGCGTCGATACGCAAGGATGGCAAGGATATATTTACATGCTTTTTCCCGCATTCTGCAATCAGAAAGTCTATAAGCTGAGGCAGCCTGCTGTAATCGCTGGAGCTTAAGGAACTTAAGGAGATTTCCTCATGGCCTGTGTTTTTCAGCATTTCCAGCGCATACTCTTTCAAAACCTCCACATCCCGCTCCCGCACCGGGCGGTAAATCTGTCCGGCCTGGCAGAACCGACAGCCTCTGATGCAGCCCCTTTGAATTTCCAAGACCACTCTGTCCTGAGTTACCTTGATATAAGGGACAATGGGTTTCAAAGGATAAGGTGTGTCCGTCATGTCCCTTACAAGCTCCTTGTGGATGATGGGTGGAATCCCTTCCTCTGTGGGGACAAAAGATTTCAGCCTGCCGTCCTCGTGATAGGATGCCTCATAAAAACGAGGCGCGTAAATACCGGGCAGCTTTGCAGCACGGCGCAGAAATTCCACACGTCCCGCATTTTCTCTTTTACATTCTTTGTAAAGGTCAAGAAGATTGCGGTACTGGGTCTCGCCTTCCCCGATGTAAAACAGGTCAAAAAAATCCGCAATAGGCTCCGGATTATAGGTGCAGGGACCGCCGCCGATCACAATGGGACAATCCTCCCCTCTCTCTTTGGCCAGCAGGGGAATCTGTGCCAGGTCAAGCACCTGCAGAATATTGGTATAGCACATTTCATATTGGATGGTGATTCCCAGAAAATCAAATTCCTTTACAGGGTCTTGGGATTCCAGCGTAAACAGAGGAATTTTCTCCTCCCGCATGATGGCGTCCAGGTCAACCCAGGGAGAGTAAACCCTTTCGCACCAGACGTCCTCCATGGCGTTAAACATATCATAGAGAATCTGAATGCCCAAATGAGACATTCCGATTTCATACACATCGGGAAAGCACATGGCAAAACGTATCTCCACCTTATCCTTATCTTTTACCACCGCATTTACTTCGTTTCCAATATAGCGGGCGGGCTTTTCAACCCTTAATAATATTTCATCGCTTAGAGCCAGTTTTTCCATTCTATTCCTCATTTCTGAGCGACTTGTCGCGAAGAGGCGACGCAAATATCAAATTTGCGTCTGCCATCATGGCTATTTGTTTTCGCTCAGAAACAAATAGCCGTGTGAAAAATCAGCACATCAGTGTGTTTTTTCACATTATTCTCCATTCCGAAGCGCCTGCTTCATTTTCTTAACATCCTCAGGGGCTGCGCCCTCTTTGGAATAACGTGCCTTTTCGTAGAGAACTGCCAGGGAAGGAATGCCTATTTTGTCCGCACATTCCCGGGCCGTATACTGAGAAAGCCCTGCCGGGTTTTCCTCTTGCCCAAACAGCTTTTTTTCGGAGAGCACACGTTTTTTGAAGTATCTGCGGATTCGTTCCGAGGGGGTGAAGGCTTGAAGAACCTGCTGCATTCCCCTTTTTCGCTTTCTGGAGTCCACATCACATTTTTCCCGCACATCAAACACGACGTCGTCGGCTCCGCTTACTTCAATCCGCTCCCGCTTGAAGTGCTCCCGGAGATATTGAATTCCTCTGCGAACAGCTTTATAACAAATAACCGCCAAAAAGACTATCACCGCAATCTGCGCTATGACCGCGAGCAAATCCCACAGCCAGAAGCTCTCTCCCGGTTCCGGCATTTCCATCATACCCTGTCCCGGCACAGCCTCCTGAATCAAAGGCTCATTTGTTACCTCGCTCTTTGGCAAAAGGCTCACCAGAAAACGAAGAATCTGCCGCACAAGATTCTGCAGCGTCTTAAGAATCACAGAAAGCCATTCATAATTGGCGGTACAAATGAGAAGAAGCCCTGTTCCCGCCGTATACAGAAGCACCAGGCGGATACCGGACCGGAACATTTCCCTTTCTGGCAGATAACCTGTGGTCTGCGTATTCAAATCCAGGAAATTCAGATAGCTTTCTAGATAATAGCTGATCAGATACATGCCGATCACTGCGATAAAGCAGACGATGAAGTATCGGTCCATGGAGGAAATCCCTCTATAATGCTGTAAAAAGAGAGCTGCCATGGGCAAAGCTGCAAGCACCGGGACGGGATACTTGGAATCCCAGCCACATCCTCTGGGAGAAAAATGCAGATAAAGGGAGTGCACAAAATAAAAAATGCTGACGGCTCCTGCTATGATTCGGCTCCCGGCGTTTTCTCCCGGTAAAATGCCGGACAGAAGAAAAACGCCGCCGGCCCCCGCCAGATGCAGCAGGCAAAAGACCCAGAAGCGGTGCGCCTTTTCCCGGACCAAAAACAGAAAAAAGGGAAGTAATCCGCAAAAGGCCCAAATTTCCGGAAGAGTCAAAGGAGACATCCAAAGCTGTGGAAATTCTTGAAAAAACAGTGTAATCACCACAGCCACAGCAAAAAGCGTCCAATGATTCACTTGTGTCACTAGAAATTCATTAATTATGACAATGTTGTCACGTTTCATAAAGAGTATTACGCTCCTTTTATAAAGGGTATGCCTTTTCCTTCTCAAGAAAGGGATATGGGGAGGAAAGAGATATGTTTTCTGATTCTTTCAGGAAAATAAGCCTCCTTACTCTTCCCTTCTTTAAATTCCTCCAGCCTGTATTCAGGAACAGGATAAAACCAGATGTATTCTTTACCCATATCATGATATTTTTCCACAAGAGAAAGAAAATTCTCGTAATGGTTGGGCGATATAAAACAGGTGATGGTGCTTTGGGACTGCCTGGTCAGCAATTCTTCAAACAGGGAGCAGAAATCAAGGGCAGGACGGCTGGTATCCACCCTGGCCAGGGCCCGGCAGATGGTTTCAAACTGCCCGCTTCCAGCCTTTGGCATGATGCAGACAGGCTCTCTTGTGAGAATGTCTGCTCCATTTCCGTAACAGGCAACCTGAATGCCTTGTTTTAGAAAATAGGCGCAAAGTCCCGCTGCAATCTGAAAGGAGGCTTCCACACATTCCTCCTTTTTCATAATATTGTTGTCCTCTATATTGAAAAACACACGGACTGATTTCAGGGCTGTGTAACCTCTCTGATTTACCTTAAGCTCCCCTGTTTTGGCAGTGGCCTTCCAGTTAATGCTTTTCATATCGTCAAAAGGCTGATACTCACGGATTCCCTTGTAGGTGAAAGGGTCTGTGAGCAGATGACGTCTGGCAGTAACCTCGCCGTTCAGCATTTCCAGCGACAGCCTGAATTCCCTGCTGTCGAAAAGCCTGGGGTAAACATAAACAGCATTTTTGGTTTTCCGGCTCTCCACAAGCTGTGTGGTTAAGAATAAATCTGAAGCCACCAGATCCACGTTTTCAATGGTATAATACCCTCTTTTTCCGCCGACAAATTTCAGGTGTCTTGTGATCCGCTCACCACCCCCTGCGCGGAATACATCGTTTCGATAAAATTTATCCGTGGTACGGGAACCCTTTGTATCTCCAAAGAGCAGGTGGCGGTCTGTCTGAAATTTTACCTTCAAAATGGCAAGGGGAAGGCGCTTTCTATTTTCGATGATTTCCATCAGCTCTCCCTCCTCTCCCTCTCTGATGCTTTGCTGGGAAAAGGCAATGGAGACAAACAGGCTGCGGTTCCACATTTTTTCGTAGATACGCCGTTCCAGCCAAAACAGGATAAGAGCCAGAAGCCCGAGACCGATTATTCTTATCATGATGAAAAATCCTCAGTAGGTACAGGAATGGCCGAAAGCAGCTTTTGCACCAGCGCACCGGCTGCCTCCGGGGTTTCCGTACCGTATCCCGCTATGATTCTATGGGCCAGTACAGGCACGGCCAGAGCCTTTACGTCATCCGGCGTCACAAAGCTGCGTCCGTGCAGGCAGGCGTATGCTTTTGCACAACGCAGAAGGCAGAGGCTTCCTCTGGTGCTGACGCCCATGACCATCCCTTCTGCTTCTCTTGTGGCCTTCACAATATCCACCATATATTCTCTGACACAGGGATGCACAAAGACCTTTACCGCCTCCCGTTTTACCTCTTCCAGATCAGCCAGGGTAAATACGCTTGTAAGCGTATCCAGAGGTTCGTTTTCCATGTACCGCTCCAGAATGGAGAGCTCCTCCTCCCTGCTTGGAAGTCCCATGGAAAGGCGCATCATAAAACGATCCATCTGCGCTTCCGGAAGGGGAAAGGTTCCGGCAGTCTCCACGGGATTTTGGGTGGCAATGACAAAAAAGGGGCTGCCTGGCTGATAGCTTACGCCGTCTATGGTAACCTGGCGTTCCTCCATACATTCCAAGAGTCCCGCCTGGGTTCTGGGGGTTGCTCTGTTGATTTCGTCCGCTAAAAGAATATTGGTAAAGACAGGGCCTTTCCGCAGAACAAACTCATTTTTCTGCCTGTCAAAAATATTCAGTCCAGTGATATCGCTGGGAAGCAGATCCGGAGTAAACTGGATTCTGGAAAAATCTGCGGTAAAAGTCTTTGCCAGGGTTTTAGCCAGCTTTGTTTTTCCTGTGCCTGGCACATCCTCCAAAAGCACATGGCCGTCCGCCACGAGTGCCGTAAGAAGCAGTATAATGGTCTCCTTCTTTCCGATGATCACCTTTGAAATATTCTGTATCGCCTTGTCAGCAAATGCCCTGCCGTCTGTCGCCATTTTGGTTCATTCTCCTTCTTACCTGTTTTATCGGTCTTTATTGTAGCATATTTCAAGAAGATGTTCTACTGTTTTTCCTTTGCTAATATCTTATAGGGTAAGGCTGGCAGGAGGAACTACAATGAGTGATATCACAACGGAAAAAAAGCTGGAGCTGATAGAACAGGTGCGCTCTCAATATAATAAAAACCGGTATGATATGTCAAACAGGGAAAAAATTTTGTATGGCAGAACTTCCTTTCCGGAGGCATCCAGAGAGGATTCTCTTGCTGCCGGAAATCCGCCTTCCACTGTTTCTTTTTTCAAGCTTCGCCTGCTTTTGGCCCTCGTCATGTTTGTGGGCGTCATTGCGTGCCATCAAAGCGGCATAAAAATAGCCGGAATCACCATGGAGCAGTTTTTCCAGGTAATTTCGGCTGATTATTATGCAGACGTGACGGAGTTTGTGGAATCCATGTCCGAATCGGTAAAGTAGTCTCAGCATTCCATTACATAAAGCTCGTGCAGGGCGCGGGTGGCTGCAACATAAAGAAGCTTTGCTGTGTCAGGCCGTTTCATTGCCTGTTTCGGATGAAGATTCCAGAGAATGACAACGTCAAACTCCAGCCCCTTTACCATGCGCACAGGAAGCATCATAAGGCGGCAGGGGGCGGACTTTGGATACTGCTTTAGCAGCTCCTGCACCCGATTTACATCTCTTTCCTCCCAGCAGATTACCGCAGCTGTGGTGTAGCCCTTTTGGGGAAGGGAAGAAAGAAGGGAAAGCGTACGATCTGCCATCTCAGGCTCACTCCAAAAGCTTTCCTCCTGCACGGGAATCCCATGGCGGATTACGGGGGTGATTTTATAGCGTCCAAAGGAGGCCTTTTCCAGAATTTTTCCGGCGTACTGGGAGATTTCAATGGTATTTCGGTAGCTTTTTTGCAGCAGTAAAAACTTGTCCTTGGAGCCTGTCAAAAAAAGCTTTGTCAGCTCGTACCAGTCATTGATGCCTGTCTCGTAATTGATATTCTGGGATACATCTCCCATGATGGTAAAATAGGCATCCGGCAGAAGCTGCTTAAGCGCATAGTGCACACTGATTCCAAAATCCTGAGCTTCATCTATAAACATCAGGCCAAATTCCTCGTTGGGGCCTTTTTGGAAGATGCGGTAGTGAATCAAGGATATGGCTGCCAGGTCATAGAGGTCGTATTCCCGCCGGGCACAGGACTGCAGATGATTGGACAGCGCTTCGCCTCCTTCATATCCCTCCAGAAATTCCTGGTAACAGGCAAGGGAGGACGTCTTTGGAAGCTGCTTCCTGTAATATCCACTATATTCCCTAAGTTTTCTTTGGACGGTATCCTTATCACAGCCGCTCATCAGAAATTTGATTCTGGTTTTCACCCGGTCGTCTAAGGCTGTAAGAAGCCTTCTTACGCTGAAACGGGGATTTTCCCGCACAAGCGTTAAATTGCTTGACTCACTTAAGATAACGCCCAGAGATTTGTCCTTAAGAGCGCTGCAGTCTACAAGCTGCCTTTTCTTTTGCAGGAGGAAATATTCCAAGTTTTTCATAAATTCCTGGGTGCAGCGAAGGCTGGCCGTCTCATCCGGCTCTGTTATCCTGCATTTTTTTGTCCACTCCTTTTCGCATAAGCGTACGAAAAGCTGATCCATGCGCATGTGCTTGATATCCGGCACATCAAGCTCCGGCAGTCCGCTTGTGATGTAATTTAACAAAAGATCACTGCCGCCGATAATGCAGAATTCGTTAGAGGTAAACCGTTCCTTGTAATTGTACAAAAGATAAGAAATCCGGTGCATGGCCACAGTGGTTTTTCCGCTTCCCGCTACGCCCTGTACGATCAAATTGGCAAAGGGGGATTCTCTGATGATGGCGTTCTGCTCTTTTTGAATGGTGGCAATGATTTCTCCCAGCACTGCATCCTTGCTGCGGGAAAGATATTTTACCAGAAGCTCATCATTGGAGGCTATATCACTGTCATAATAACCGCTTAGAATCCCGTCGTTTACATCATAGGTGCGTTTTAAATCCAGCCGAATGGGAATTTTTGTCTCGTCCGGCAGCTGATATTCTCCCTCTCCCAGCTCATTTTCATAATAGACAGTGGAAATGGGCGCCCGCCAGTCTGCAATGAGCACATCCGTCTTGTTCTGAAATACACCGTTTTTACCGATATAGACGATCTGATTCTTTTCCAGATTTTTGTCCAGATAATCGATTCTGCCAAAATAGGGCCTTTCCAGTGCGGCCCTGTTTTTCCTGAGGCTGTCTGCGGCTTGCTTTTCCAGGCTGGACACAGTCATCAGCTGATTGTACAGCTCCACATCACCACTGTTCATAGCCCGAAAAAGCTTCTGTACCTGGGCGTGCCTCTCCTCATATTCCTTCTCATATCTGGAAATATTGCCGCGTATGACAGCCTGGCACATGGAGAAATGCTTCTGCTCGGCAAGCATCTCCTCTTCTTTTTTAGAAAGCCCCGACTGCTTTGGGCTGTTGCTGGATTTGTGCATGATTCTCTCCTTTCTGCTGCAGGCTTTATAAGATGCTGCACTAGATAATTGTGTAAAGGAGGATTTTTTCACATTGTATATGCTGCATGCTTCATAAACAGACCCTTGCTGGCCGCCGGCACTTAGGCTGCGTCCTTTGCAGCCTTAGGTACCGTTGCGGCCAGCTCGGAGCGAAAGCGTGTCTGTGTTGAAGCATACAGCATATGTGAAATTCGGAATGTAAAATTCTTTTACACAATTATCTAACAGGTCATGAAAAAAGTATACCTGAACCGTGAAAAAATACTAGACTTTTCTTTTATTTTTTGGTAAGCTGTATCATGTAATGTACCTAAAAAAAGCTATCGCAATGCGGTAGCTTTTTTTGCGCAATAACATTATTTACCGGTTGGCCAGTTCGGTGGTTATTTCCTCCCAGGAAATGTCTTTTTCCACCATAAGAACCATCATGTGATACAGGAAATCACTGATCTCATAGGTCACCTCATTGGCATTTGGATTCTTTGCGGCTATGATGATCTCTGCGGACTCCTCTCCCAGCTTTTTGAGTATTTTATCCAGGCCCTTGTCAAAGAGATAATTGGTATAAGAACCTTCCTTAGGATGCACCCTGCGGTCCTTTATCACCTGCAAAACATCCTGAAATACCTGAAGGGGATTGGCGCTTTCTTCATACTCCTTTTTGGTGATCTCCTGGAAAAAGCAGCTTCTATTGCCGGTATGGCAGGCAGCTCCTGTCTGGGAGACCTTTGCCAAAATAGTGTCCAGATCACAGTCTGCGGTAAGGCTTTTCACGTATTGGAAATGGCCGCTGGTAGCGCCCTTGAGCCAAAGCTCATTTCTGCTTCTGCTGAAATAGGTCATTTTACCGCAGCTTAAGGTGTTTTCATAGGCCTCTTCATTCATATAGGCAACCATAAGCACCTCCAGGGTCCGGTAATCCTGTACCACAACGGGAACCAGGCCTTCGCTGTTTTTCTTGAAATCAGACCACCGGTAGGCCGCCCTGAGGGTTTCCACAGGAATTCCGTTTTCCTGACAGAGTGCTTTTAAGGACGCTATCTCCTTTAGATTATCGTTTATAATATTTCCGGTGACACCGCACACATTTTCATAAGAAATAATTTCCATCAGCTTGTTTAACGCCAGCTGATTAATCTGTACCAGAAGAGGGAGCTGGGTCACCGCCTGGGTCTGGCGTATCTGGTGGGGATTCATCAGGATCAGGCCGGATATGTAGGATTCCAGAAGCTCCTTATGCTCTGTAAGAAGAGCTGCGTCATTGTAGGAGGCGAGAAGCTTCTCCTTTCCGAATTTCAGGGAAACCTCCTTTGTTATGCCAATATTGGATTCCTTTTCGTAATCCAGCACCGCTCTTTTGCAGCCCGCGTAGAGCAGCTTCTTTACGTCCTCCATGCGTTTCACATTTCCGGCTCCGATTACATCCATCTCCGCAGCAGTACAGATTTCCTTAAGCAGATTCAGCGCGGCGTCATGCTCTGCATCTTCCGTTGAAAGATCAAAAACCAGAAGCTCGTCAGCGCCTGCTTCGTTATACAGCTTTACAAGCCGCAGCGGATCCGTATCTACAACGGTTAGGTCTGTCAGGCTTCTGACAGCATGTTCATGATATAGATAAATACAGGGAACAAATTTTTTTGTCATCATTGGTGCTTCTCCTAAAGGCTTCCTTTTGTGCTCAGCACATCCTGAATGCGGGGATCAAGGGTCACGGCCTGATCTAACGCCTTGGCAAAGGCCTTAAACAGGGCTTCGATCATGTGGTGGTTGTTGTTTCCCTCCAGTATTTTCAGATGAAGATTCATGCCGGCGCTGTAAGACACCGCATAGAAAAATTCCCTCACCAGCTCTGTGTCAAGGTAGCCGACCCTGGATGTGCTAAAGGGGCATACAAAGTTGAGATAGGGCCTGCCGCTCAGGTCAAGAGCGCAAAGGGCCAGCGTCTCGTCCATAGGAAGGATAAAGGAACCGTATCGCCGTATTCCTTTTTTGTCACCCAGGGCCTGACGGATAGCCTGCCCCAGAACAATGCCTGTATCCTCCACCGTATGATGGCCGTCCACCTCCAGATCTCCGTTTACCTTGCAGGTCAGATCAAAAAAACCATGTCTGGCAAAGCCGTCCAGCATATGGTCAAAAAAACCGATTCCGGTATCCAGACGGCTTTCTCCTCTGCCGTCGAGATTAAGGGTCAGGGAAATATCCGTTTCCTTTGTCTTTCGGTTTATCTGTGCGCTGCGTGCCATAAAGGACTCTCCTCTCCGATACTGTTTATTCAAATCTTACTTTAATACTGTTTGCATGGGCGGTCAAGCCTTCGTTTTCCGCAAAGGTCTCAATCTTTTCGTGGACTTTTTCAAGGGCCGGTCTGGAATAAGAAATAATGCTGGTCTTTTTCAAAAAATCATCTACGCTTAGGGGAGAAAAAAATCTGGCCGTACCGTTGGTGGGCAGAATGTGATTGGGTCCGGCAAAATAATCTCCCAGCGGCTCACAGGCGTATTCTCCTAAGAAGATTGCTCCCGCGTTGCGGATGTGGGTCATGGTCTCAAAGGGATTCCTGGTGAGAATCTCAAGGTGTTCGGAGGCAATTTCATTTGCCGCCGCAATAGCGTCCTCCATACACTCCGCCACAAGAATATAGCCGTAATTATCCAGGGATTTTTGGATAATTTCTTTTCTGGAAAGCTGCTTTACAAATTCCTCCACCTGTTCGGAAACCTTTTTGGCAAGCTCCTTTGAGGTGGTGATCAAAATAGCGCTGGCCAGCTCGTCGTGCTCCGCCTGGGACAGCAGATCCGCAGCCACGTAACGGGGGTTGGCAGTGCCGTCGGCAAGCACCAGAATTTCGCTGGGCCCGGCGATGGAGTCAATGCTCACATGGCCGTAGACAGCCTTTTTGGCAAGAGCCACAAAAATATTGCCAGGCCCCGTAATCTTGTCTGCCTTGGGGATGGACTTTGTCCCAAAGGCAAGAGCCGCTATGGCCTGGGCGCCTCCCACCCGGTAGATTTCGTCCACTCCCGCGATATCGGCAGCCACAAGGGTGCCGGGATTTATTTTTCCGTCCGCGCCCGGAGGGGTGGTCATGACAATACTTTTAACGCCTGCCACCTTGGCCGGAATCACATTCATCAAAACACTGGAGGGATAGGCAGCTTTTCCGCCGGGCACATAGACCCCGGCTCTGGCGATGGGGGTTATTTTCATGCCCAGGATCGTGCCGTCCTCCTTTGGGTCAAACCAGCTGTTTCGAAGCTGCTTTGTGTGAAAGGCGCGGATGTTTTGGGCAGATTCCCGGAGAATCTCCACAAACCCCGGATCAAGGCAGGCATATGCCTTGGCAATCTCCTCCTTTGTGACGCGGATATTTTCCGCTGTAAGGGAAAAGTGATCAAAGGTCTGGGTATAATCAAACAGAGCCTGATCCCCTTCTTCTCTCACACGTTTGATTATCTGGTTCACCGTATCCTCATATTCAGAATAATTGTTAGGACTTCTTTTCAAAAGGTCCTGCAAAATGCTTTCCTTGGTTTCCCCTGACAGGGCGATAATCCTCATTCCTAAATCTCCTTCCTCAAATATAAGAGCTTTCCGCAGGCGTTAAGCCTTGAGACAGCTGCGTATTTTTGACACCAGCTCCTTAATCCGGTCTGCCTTCATCTGCATGCTCACCGGATTTACGATCATCCTTGCAGATAAAGGACAAACCTCCTCCAAAACCATAAGACCGTTTTCACGAAGGGTGGAGCCGGTCTCCACAATATCCACAATCACATCTGAAAGCTCCACCAGAGGGCCAAGCTCCACTGAGCCGTTCAGCTTGATAATATCTACCGTCTGATGCTTTTTGTTGTGAAAATATTCTCTGGCAATATTGGGGTACTTGCTGGCAACCCGTATACGTTTGCGGTGCTTTAAAAGCTCTAAGGCAGATTCCGGACCGCACACGCACATCCGGCATTTTCCGAAGCCAAGGTCCAATACCTCATAAACATTGCGGTTTTCCTCTAAAATGGTATCACGTCCCACAATGCCGATGTCGGCGGCTCCGTACTCCACATAGGTGGGCACATCCGGCCCCTTGGAGAGGAAAAAACGCAGCTTTTGTTCCTCATTCACAAAAATAAGCTTTCTGGAGCTTTTGTCGTTCATTTCCCGGCATTCCAGACCGATCTGGGAAAACAGCTCCAGGGTCTTGTCCGCCAGACGGCCCTTGCACAGGGCAAAGGTCAAATATCTATCCTCACTCATGACTATACTCCCTCTCCGGAACCAGCTCTGCAGCCTGCCCCTGTTTTCTCAGTTCTCTGGCCTCTTTTAGTTTTTCGGGGAAGTTTTCTTCTGTGTAGGCGATCACCTGCTTTGGCGGCGGCAGCAAAATATCGACCTTTTGCCTGGAGAGAGCCTCCAAAATATCATCTATCACAATGACAAAGCCGATGGCGGGGGCTTCCTTTCCAAAATGACTGAGCAAAGCGTCGTATCTGCCTCCCTTGACAACCGCGTCGCCTACTCCGTAGGTATAGGCCCTGAAAATGACACCTGTGTAATAATGATATTTATTCAGCATCCCAAGGTCAAAGGAAATGTAATCCTCCACTTCATAAAGCTTAAGAACCTCATATAATTTCTCAAGGCGTTCTATTGCGTCTAAGGAACGTTTGTTGCGAACCAATTTTTTAGCTTCTGAAAGGGAACACATATCGCCGAACATATCTGCAATTTTCAGAAGCATGCTGCAGTAGGGCTCCTTTACTCTCCTCTCTTGCAAAAGCTCTTGGGCCGCAAAATAATTTTTAGCGGAAACGAAAGCTCTCAAATCCAGCTCCGTCTCTTCATCCAGTCCAGCCTCCTCGCAGATTCCCTTAAAATATTCCACCTGTCCGATACTGACCTGAAATTTTTTCAGTCCCGTACCCTTTAAAGCTTCTATCACAAGACTGATCATCTCTGCATCGGCCTCCACCGAAGCATCGTTGATTAATTCTGCTCCAAGCTGTGTGACCTCCTTCGCCTTTCCCTGGAGGTTTGAGGTGTTTGTGAAGGTATTGCCTATGTAGCTTAGACGAATGGGAACCTTTTCCTCCATAAAGTACTTTGCTGCACACCGGGCGATAGAGGGCGTAAAATCAGGGCGCAGCACCAGGGTGTTGCCCTCTTTGTCAAAAAATTTATAAAGCTCTCTGCTTGGAGTGGTGCCTACCTCTCTGGAAAATACATCGAAAAATTCAAAGGTAGGCGTCTGGATATCCTCATATCCATAGCTTTTTATTTTCTCCCGAAGTCCGGCCTCCAAAGACAGCTTCCCGGCAGCTTCCCTGCCGTAAATGTCGCGTACCCCCTCCGGCGTATGTAATAGTTGTTGACTCATATAACCTCACTTTAATAAATTAACGTGCTAATTCAATACCAAGTTGAATTACCTAGTAGTATATCGAAAGAAGGAAGCTCTGTCAAGCTGGCTGCTTACAGGCTATTCCCTGTCGTCCAAATCTCTTTGCAGCATGTCCAGATAAGGCACCAGGACGCCATGCTTTTTCGGAAGCACATAGGCAGGATTGAGCTCCTCGTAGCGGAAGCTTTTTCTGCCTCCCTCCCTTGCCCGATTCCAAAAATAAAGCAGCATTTCAAAGGGCAGATAATACAGAATATCCTTGTGCGTGTAATAGATCAGGAAAAAAGCGATGCCGCCCTGCTTTTCAAACTGCTCCATGAAGCTTACCTGATGCGCATGAATATTTTGAAGGGCAAAGGTATCCGAAGCGCACTCCTTGGCGTCGAAGCAGACCGGAAGTCCCTGCACCACGCCGATATAGTCCACCGTACTTTTTTGTTCAAAATAGGCCAGTGTGATATGTCGGCTTTCCTTATCGATTTTGATGGGCGTGATGGGGGTCGGAATTTTCTGGATCAGCGCAAGCCCGCTCTGCGCATACTTTTCATTTGTCCGGTTGATCATATCTTCCAGGGTGGAGCCTCTAAGGCCTCTGGAATTCCATGTTGCCATAAAAGCTATCCTTCCTTCCCGTAAAGTCCCAGGGACTTCATAATTTCCTTAAAGTAAGAGGGAGGCTCTGCCGTAAACATACGTCCTCTCAGGTGTGCCATATGATCCGAAAGCTCCATGGGAAAAATCACATGATGGGCGTGAAGCAGCTGATGCTGAAGCCCAAAACACTCTTTCAGCTGCCTGTTTGCTGCCAAATCTCCGTATTTGGCATCCCCGATCACAGGATGTCCTATACTGGCAAGATGGGCCCTGATCTGGTGGGTTTTCCCGGTGATCAGCTCCACCTCCAAAAGGGTATAGCCGTTTTTTGCACAGATGGGACGGTAAGCCGTTTTGATCAGGCTTTCCTTTCCCGTCAGATTCTTTTCACCGGCCTCATTTTGTATTACCACACGATTTTCCTTCCGTATGAGCCTTCCCTCCAAAAATCCCGGCTCCTTCAGCTCTCCTGCGCAGATGGTGTGATAATATTTTTTCAGGGTTCTTTCCTTTAAAAGCCTGCCAAGCGTCTGAGAACCGAACAGAGATGCGCTGCAGAGCACAATGCCGCTGGTATTGCGGTCCAGGCGGTTACAGACAGCTGGATGAAAGGTGGAAAGTTCCTCCTTCATTCCTTTTCTGTGTGAAATCAGATAGCCGACAAGCCATTCGTTGAGGCTCAGGTCCTTTGGAGCCGCCTTTTGGGCCAGCATTCCGGCAGGCTTGTTTAACAGCAGAATATCCTGGTCTTCATAAAGAATCTCAACACCCTTCAGAGCTTGATAAGCCAGCAGATATTCTTTTTCAGAAGCGGCCTCGGCAGGGGCTTTAGAAAATTTCTGAAAGGTCTCCTCCGAAAAAAAGAGCTTAACCTCATCTCCCTGGGAAAGAATCTCTTTTCCCTCTGCCTTTTTCCCATTCAGAGTAATATTTTTTTTCCGCAGCATTTTATATAAAAAGCCGCTGCCCGCCTCCGGCAGGCATTTGCGCAGGAATTTATCCAGCCGCTGTCCTGCCTGATTGCTGCCGATGATAATTGACTGCATGACAAATTCTCCTATAGAGCGATGTTTTTCAGGGAATCAATGACCTTTTGGGAATTTCCCTGGTCCGTATCCAATTTTCCCATCTGTTCCAGGCGGCTTGTGTATTTTGACAAATCTTTAAAGATTTTTACGGATACGTTGGTCAAGCCGTCCGCCTTCAGCATTCCGTCTATATGCTGGTAAAAGGACTGCTCGTCAAAGGCGCCATCCTGCGTATAGCCGCATACGGTGTTTCCCTTTACAGCCAGATGCGCCACATTATAATTTTTCTGATAGGAAGTAAATACCATATCATAAAGACAAAAAAGGCCTTCACTGTGCTTCTCAATCTCTTTCGCATTTTCTTCAGAACAGCCCCGAAAACGCAGAAACATGATCATTCCCACCGCACTTTTGCTGGCGGGAAGGCATCCTAAAATTGCCACTACGGTAAGCAGATTCAGTCTGGTTTTGGTGGTGATTAAGCCAGCTGCAAACAGGCTTAGGGAAATGCCAAAATACAGGAATGTGCGGAGTATTTCGTATTTCTTCTGTGTTTTAAGATACCCCTTTTTGCCTTTGTATTTTGCAGTGGAAAACATTCGTAAAAGCTGCATTTAATAGAATCCTTTCTTTTTTAAAAGCATCATGGCCTCCAGTATGATCTCATGGGGCACAAACTTTGTAAGTCCCTGGAAGCCCTTTATGGGAATGCTGCACACAGACATGGCGCGGCGGCGGTAAGAATCCTTTAATGCCAATGCCACCACCCGTCTGGGTGAGACGAAGGTATACTTCTTGATGGCCAGGGTGGTGCCGGTTTTTTCCGCAATGTCAAAGAATGGGGTGCGCACAGGGCCCGGGCACACTGCCGTCACATAGATGCCCTGGTCTGAAAGCTCCTTGCCGATGGCTCTGGAAAAGCTCAGCACATAGGCCTTTGAGGCGGCATACACCGCAAAATCAGGCTGGGGCACAAAGGCTGCGCTGGAGGCAAGCTGGATGATACGGCTGCCTCTTCTCATAAAGGGAATCACCCGGTGGGTCAGGTTGGTAAGCGCTTCGCAGTTTAAGCGGATCATGCCAAGCATTTCCTCTCTGTTTTGCTTTTCAAAGCTTCCCATCAGCCCGTAGCCGGCACAGTTGATCAGTATGCGCACCACCGCATTTTTTTCTGTCAGCGTATCCTCCAGCCGTTCCAGCTGGGCGTCCTTTGTAATATCCATGGCAAGGATACGGGTTTTGTGCTCCATGGCCGCCGCTGTTTCCTTTAACTTGTCCCTGCTCCTTGCAACCAGCCAGAATTCATCCACATTGGAAAAAGCCGCATCCATCTGCAGGGCGAATTCCTTCCCGATTCCAGAGGATGCTCCTGTAATAATGATCACGTTCATGGTTATGCCTCCTTTTCCTATTTCTTTTTATGAACATTTCGGATGGTTTTCTTTTTCACCTTTTTCTTTTCAGGTTTTTCCCTGCTTTGAAGGTTCTTTATCCTTGGGCGGATCAGGCATTTTTTGTCAAAGCCGATTAAGTCCTTTCGTCCCGCCAGAGTCAGAGCCTCGTATACCAGATCGTAATTCTTTGGGTTGCGATACTGGATCAGGGCCCGCTGCATGGCCTTTTCATGAGGGTTCCTGCAGACATATACCTTTTTTCCATCCCTTGGGTCGATTCCCGTATAGTACATCACTGTGGACATGGTGGAGGGCGTAGGATAAAAATCCTGCACCTGCTCAGGCATATACCCCAGGTCTCTTAAGTATTCTGCCAGCTCTACCGCCTCCTTTAAGGTGGAGCCCGGATGGGAGGACATCAGATAGGGAACCAGAAACTGTTTTTTCCCCAGTTTATCATTAAGTTTATAATATTTCTCCACAAAACGCTCATAGACCGCGTTTTCCGGTTTTCCCATGCGCTTTAAGACCGAGTCGGAAATATGCTCCGGAGCCACCTTCAGCTGTCCGCTCACATGGTATTCCACCAGTTCCTTAAAAAAGGTGTCGTCCGGGTCCGCTAAAAGATAATCAAACCGGATGCCCGAGCGGATAAAAACCTTCTTCACCTTAGGAAGAGCGCGCAGCTTTCGAAGCAGGGTCAGATAGTCCCGGTGATCCGCCTTCAGGTTGGGACAGGGCTTTGGAAAAAGACACTGCCTGTTTTTACAGACTCCCTGGGTGAGCTGCTTTTCGCAGGAGGGCTGTCTGAAATTGGCGGTTGGGCCTCCCACATCATGGATATAGCCTTTAAAATCGGGGTCCTCTGTGAGGAGCACAGCCTCCTTTAAGATGGATTCATGGCTTCTTGCCTGAATGGTCCGCCCCTGATGGAAGGTAAGGGCGCAGAAGCTGCAGCCTCCAAAGCAGCCCCGGTTGCTGATCAGGGAAAACTTTATCTCCGCTATGGCCGGAACGCCTCCAAGGGGCTGGTAGGAGGGATGATAGGTCCGCATATAAGGGAGATCGTAAACGCTGTCCATTTCCTCTGTGGTAAGGGGCGGCTGGGGCGGATTCTGCACCACATAGACGCCGTTGGGGTAAGGCTCTATCAAGGGCTTGCCCGTACAGAAATCGGTATTCTCATACTGGGTGAGAAAGCTCTTTGCATAGAGAGCCTTCTCTTCTTTCATATCCTCATAGGAGGGAAGGACAATGCCCTGATAAACGCCGGAAGTATCTTTTGTTTTATATACAGTTCCCTTGATAAAGGTAATATCTCTTACAGCGATGCCGGCGGCCAAAGCGTCTGCGATCTCCACAATGGAACGCTCTCCCATTCCGTAGGAGATCAAATCCGCCTGGCTGTCCAGCAGAATGGAACGCTTGAAGCTGTCCGACCAGTAGTCATAGTGGGCCATACGGCGCAGACTGGCCTCAATCCCTCCCAGGATTATGGGAACATCCCGATAGCTTTTGCGGATGAGATTGCCGTAGACCACTGCAGCATGATCCGGACGCTTCCCCATGACGCCGCCCGGCGTATAGGCGTCTGTGGCACGTCTCTTTTTGGAGACGGAATAGTGATTGACACAGCTGTCCATATTTCCCGCGGAAACCAGGAAGCCCAGCCGGGGACGGCCTAAGAGGGTGATGCTTTTGTCGTCCTTCCAGTCCGGCTGGGAGATCATTCCCACACTGTAGCCATGAGCCTCCAGAACGCGGCTGATAATGGCGTGTCCAAAGGAAGGATGATCCACGTAAGCATCTCCGATCACATATACGAAATCAAGCTGCTTGATTCCCCTCTCCTGCATGTCTGCAGGGGAAATGGGCAAAAATCCATTTTTCAATATAGTATTCTCCTGAAATCCTCAATATAATAATCTGCCAGAAGCTGCTTTTCCTCTCTTTGGTCATAGGAATAAGCATCTTCCACGGCGCATACCTCCATACCGGCATTTTTTCCCGCCATAATACCAGGGACAATATCTTCAAACACCAGGCAGTTCTTTGGAGAAACCCCAAGCGCTCCGGCAACCGCCAGATAAATGTCGGGAGCGGGCTTTCCCTTTTTTACATCGCAGGCCGTCATGATACAGGAAAAATATTCCCGCAGGCCGTGCACTTCTGCGATGGTTTCCACCAGCTCTCTGGAGTTGCTGGTGGCAATGCCAAGCCTCACTCCATCTTTGCGGCATTGCTCCAAAAATGCAGCGGCGCCCGGCTTTAAAGGAACCTCATGTCGATACTTATCCCAGGCCATCCGGTTCCAGGCCTCTTTTATCTGCTCCAGGGAATCCGGCAGATGAAAATAACTCTTAAAGTACTGGGCGGTCTCGTTAAAGCTCATTCCCTCGATCTGCCTTTGCAGGTCTTTCGGCATGGGAATACCGAATTTTCCCAAGTATTCAATATCGATCCTCTCCCACATCCACATGGAATCCACCAGGGACCCATCCAGATCAAAGATCACCGCCTCCTTGTCCAAAAGCAGCTCATGATAAAGAATTTCCTGCCTGTTCATATAAAACAGAAACCTCCTGTGCCGATAATTCCCGGTATTCACCGGGCTTTAGCCCCTCGTCCAGCTTAAGCCCTCCAAAGGCAACTCTTTTTAAGGCTTCCACTTGGTTGTCCACCGCCCCAAGCATCCTCTTGACCTGATGGAATTTCCCCTCGTGGATGGTAAGCAGAAGTTCCCTGTCCTTCAGGATACAGACCCTGGCTGGCAAGGATATCTCCCCCTCTCCCATGTCCACGCCGGCCTCCAAAGCAGCGGCCGCCTGAGGCGTTACGGGCTTTTTCGTTTTCACCAGATAGGTTTTTTCCACATGCTTTTTGGGAGACAGCAGACGGTGAACCAGCGGTCCGTCGTCCGTAAGCAGAAGAAGCCCCTCGGTATCCTTGTCAAGCCTTCCTGCCGGGAAAAGTCCCTTTTGCCTGTCCCCTGGAAGCAGGTCTAACACAGTTCGCTCCGACCGGTCTTTTGTGGCCGACACAACTCCCTTTGGCTTATTCAGCATAAAATAGGTGAATTGCTGATAGTGAAGGAGGACTCCCTTTAAGGATACCTGATCTGTGGCTTCATTCACCTGAAACTCGGGGCTTTTGACAACCACGCCGCCCACCCGCACAAGCCCCTGGCGGATATAAGCTTTTGCCTGTGACCGGGTGCCCGTATTCAGTTCACATAAATATTTATCCAAACGCATGAAACTCCCTCTGCGGACATATATTGGTGGAAAGGAGCGTCCGCCTCATGAAAATTCTGTATACGCTGTTTTTTCTGTTTTTGACAGGCTGCATTTTAACCCATTCACAGATCAGCCTCTATTATGCGCTGACAGGTCTGCAGCTGTGGTTCCAAAAAATGATTCCCACCCTGCTTCCCTTTATGATCATCTCCGGCATCATGGTCCGCATGAGACTGACGGAAGGGTTTTCCGCCCTGCTCTATCCTTTTTTGCGTCCCTTATACCGGGTGCGGAAAAATGTGTGCTACGCCATGATCATGGGATTTTTGTGCGGCTTCCCCATGGGAGCGCGGGTGACGGCGGACCTGCTGTCACGCCGGATGATCACCCAAAGGGAAGCGGAATATCTGATGGCCTTTTGCAACAATATAGGTCCTGTGTATTTTTGCAGCTTTGTGCTGCCGCTGCTGCACCGAAGGCTGGTTTTGCCCTACCTGTTTGGCATGTATGGACTTCCGCTGCTCTATGGGCTTTTCCTGCGTCATACCAGATTCAGAGACCTTTCGCTGTCCACGCCGGAAAAAAAGAAGGAGAACCGTATCTCCTGGAAAAAGGAAAGCATTCTGGCGGAGGTTGACGATGCAGTCTCCGCTTCCGTTCAGAGTATTTTAAGCCTGGGCGGATATATGATTTTGTTCAATCTGCTGAATCTTCTCCCTCACATACTCACGGGAAGCCCCTTTGCTCCCACGGCTCCGATTCTGGAAATCACAGGCGGGTTAAATCTTTTGTCCGACAAGGCGCCTCTTTACAGCCTGCTTGCGCTTTCCTTCGGCGGGCTCTCCTGCATTGCACAGACCTACAGCTGCCTGAAGGGAACGGGACTTTCCATCCTGCAATACACCGGACATAAGGTGATTTTGACAGCCCTTGCCGCAGTCTATTATTTTCTGTGGTTCCTGCTGTCCCCCTCCTCTTTTCTGCGCTGACGTCCCCTTTTCCTCCTGCGCAGAGAAAGGCTTACGGCCTGGCAGGTCAGGATCATGGCAAACAAAAGTACCACAAACAAAAGACACAGCATTAAAAAGGAAAGAAAGCTTTGAGGACTTTCCTGTTCCAAGGCGTCTGCGCTGGCAGGCAGAAAGGTTTTGGTGCCGGGAGAGTCTGTCTGCTCTTTTTCAGGCTCCGCAAAGGATTCGGCCCCTTGTTCCTCAGCCTCCTCCCCGTACCAAAATTCCTGAAGAGACATCAGGCAGTTGCTCTTAGCAGGAACGTCAAACAGATTGTAGGCCCTGACCACCACAGAGGGCATGACGCCCGACGGAATGGTCAGGGATAGTGCAAAGGTATCCGTATAGGTTCCTTCCAGGGCGTTGCTGCCGGGCCAGGGATATAAGACAGAATAGGTTTCCCCACCGTCGATGCTGTAATCATAATAAAGCAGCGGGCTGTCATAATCGGCAGCCGTCACAGTCACAGAAAGCTCTCCCGTTTGATAGTCCGCATCCAGGAATTCTACGCTGCAAACATCAGGAGGCGTTTCATCCTTTAAGGTCTGCTGGACTCTTGCGTGTTCCTTCACTTCTGGCAGGGTTTCACTGAACCCTGAGTAATCCACCCCAAGCGCACTGCTGGAGAGGCCAAAATATTTTGCCACGCTTAAGGCGTCGGCTCTGCCGAGGTCAGCCCAGGACTTGCTTGTACTGCAAAAAGGAATATCCCTCTCCTCATCCACATGACAGTGCTCAATGATGACTGCCGGAATATTGAGCGCCGAAGCCTCTCTGATGATTCCGTAATAGTCCTTTCCGCTGTCATTTACCCTGGTCTTGACGCCTCTTAAAAAAAGACCCATGCTGTGCATTGTGTCAAGCTGTATACATCCGAATTGATAACCGTAGGCGTTGAAGGGTGTTTCCGCGGAAATCCAGACCTCAGAGCCAAACAGGTCGTGGCTGGGGGAAGCATTATAGTGAATGCTGAACAAAAAATCCGCGCCCACCGAAGCGGCAAATTCCGCCCTTTCTTTCAGGGATAAATCTACATCCTCTGTTCTGGTCAGATACACTTCCACATTGTCATACAGGCAAAGCTCGTCATACATGGCCTTTGCAGTGACAAGGGTCATCTCCTTTTCCAAAGCAGCGTCCTCCAAGGTCAGCCGGCCTTCTGCCGTTCCTTCATTTTCCCCGCCATGTCCCGGATCGATTACCACCACAAGTGTTTCGTCCACAGGCTGCACTCTGTAAGCGGCCTGCACCCTGGCACCCCAGAAAAAAAGAGCTGCGAGAACAGAGCACATTGCTGCAAAAAAGATTTTTCCATTGACTGGAACCCCTGACAGAATAAGCTGCCGCATCTGCGGCAGCCCTGATCTGTTTCTTTTATATAACATCAATATCTCCGGCTTCCTCCTGTTCTTTCACAGGCGCTTCCTCCAAATCCTCCTCTACAGGGTGCAGCTCGTTTCGGTTAGACTGGATAATGTCCCGGTATTGATTCAGGGAGCCTATCAAATTCTCATAATTGCTGCTTGCCGCCTGGGATGAGGAGACAATAATATTTTCCAGATGGGCCAGCATATCGTCCATATACTGCATGGCGGCAGAGCGCACATTGTTGGCCTCTATGGTGGCGTTGTCCAAAATTTCCTGAGCCTGTTTGCTGGCCATGGAAACCACCTCGTTTGCCTGAGCATAGGCCTGCTGCATGATCTCATGCTCATTGATCAGCTCGTTTGTGTGGACAGTGGCCTCGTTGATCAGAGCTTCCGCCTTGGCTCTGGCATCGTTTAAAATAGCTTCCTTGTTGCTGATAATTTTTTGATAACGCTTGATTTCATCGGGAGTTTTCATGCGCAGCTCGCGAAGCAGTTCGTCAATCTCATCCTTATTCACGATGATTTCCGTATTTGACATAAACTTCGGCTTGCAGCTCTCAATATATTCTTCTATCTCATCAATTAATTGCTCTATTCTGCTGCTCATCTATCCTCTCCTTGTCATGATTGATTGGTGTTGAATTTTTTATAAATCAGATCCGCTACAAAATCAGGCACGCACTGTCCAATATCTCCGCCGAAATAGGCGATTTCCTTCACGCTGGAGGAGCTTAGATAAGCGTATTCCAGACTGGTGGTCAAAAACATGGTATCCAGTCTGCCCTCAGACAGCTTCCGGTTCATCTGGGCCAGCTGAAGCTCATATTCAAAGTCCGTAATGGCCCGAAGTCCCCGCACAGCTATATGAAGATCCTTTTGGGCGGCATAGTTGATCAGCAGTCCGCTGAAGCTGTCCACCTCTACATTGGGCATGTCCTTTGTAGCCTCTCTCAGTATCTTAACACGTTCTTCCACAGAAAACAACGGGGTCTTGTCTTTATTATTGAGAACGCTGACAATCAGCACATCAAAAATTTCAGAGGCGCGTTTGATGATATCCAGATGTCCGTAGGTTACCGGGTCAAAGCTTCCCGGATAAACTGCTCTTTTCATACAATCCTCATTTCTGCGCTGTTTTATATAAAACCTCGCCTTACGCTTTTTTTAAAAATAAATGCCGGTTTGTTTTATAACGCTTCTCCCGTTCCAGGAAAAGCCCGCATTCCTCCAGCCAGGAAAAATCCGTATCCAGTGAAGTCTCTACGATAATCATGGTATTTTCCGTCACATATTTCCGATTGGAGAGAAGGGAAAGCAGATGTCTTTCATGTCCGCCTCCATAGGGAGGGTCCAGAAAGATAATGTCTGCTTCGGACTCGTAAATATTGCCTACAGCTGCAAGGGCATCCTGCTTTAATACTATAGCACGGTCCTTCAGTTTCGTAAATGTCAGATTTTGCTCAATGCAGGCTGCTGCTTTGGGGGAATTGTCAATAAAATAGGCTTTTTTTGCCCCCCTGCTTAAAGCTTCAATGCCGATGCCGCCGCTTCCGCTGTATATATCAATAAAAACACATCCCGGAATATGAGCCTGAATGATATTAAAAAGCGTTTCCTTGATCCGGTCTGTGGTAGGACGGGTTTCCATGCCTGCCGGAGTTTTTAAGGGAAGGCTTCTGGCTGTTCCCGCAATCACTCTCATGGGATAAATCTCCTTTTCTTATTTTGTGAGCCTCTGGCTTATACACGCAGCTTAGTCCCTTTGCCGTCACGCTTCCCCGCCTTTAAATGGTTCAGGACGATATTTTTCCCCTTATACTCCACAGAGGTATCTGCTGCAGGCTGGGTGTAGTATACATTTTCCACAAAATCCTTTTCCCCCAGCTTCATGCCTCTTACGCCGATGGCTCCCTTCTTTTTTTCGGGAATTTCCTCAATGGGAAACCGAAGGAAATACCCATCCTTTGTCTGCAGCACCACATTGCGCTGCTCCTTTAAGACTGCCACGCTTACGACCCGGTCCTGGTCGTTAAGCTTAGTGGCTGCCACGGTGCGCTTTGCCACATCGAATTCACTGCCGTCCACCACCTTTACCATGGACTGGGCCGTCACAAACAGAACCTGACAAAGATTCAGCATATCCTGGCTGGCAATCAGAAGAAGCTCTTCCTTTTCCGAGCTGAAATTGCTCACGTTGTCGATGGGAATCCCCTTGTCTCTAAATTTGCCGAAGGGCAGGTCCATAACCTTTATGGTGTAAAGCTGTCCCGTATCGGTGAACAGACAAATGCGGCCTGTATTTTTACAGGGAAAAACATATCTGTTTTCCGAATCTGCCGCCTCCTTATTTCTCTCATAGGTGATCATGTCAATGGTTTTGGCATAGCCGAACCGGTCCATAAGGAACATTACTTCCATTTCTTCTATTTCCTTTTCCTTATAGACAGCCTCCTGCCCGTTTTCAATGACCGTCCTTCTCTTCCTGCCGTATTCCTTTTTCAGGGCGTTGAGCTCGTTTATGATCACCTGAGCCATGGAGTCCCTGCTCTCCAAAATATCCTCATACCGATAGATGTTGGCCATGGTTTCCTCATGCTCGTGAATGAGCGCCTCAATCTCCAGTCCGATCAGCTTATACAGGCGCATATCCAGGATTGCGTTCGCCTGCTTTTCCGTAAACATCAGCTGCTGCGCCATGATTTTGGACTCTCTGGATTTGAATTTGATTCCTTCGGTTTTTCCCTCCACCAGGCAGGCCTTAGCCATGGCGCGGTCCTTGGAGCCTCTGAGAATTTCTATGATCAAATCAATCACATTGCAGGCTTTTATCAATCCCTCCTGCACTTCCCTGCGCTCCATTTCCTTTGCCAGCAGATTGGTGTACTTTCTGGTGGCTGTCTGAAACTGAAAATCCACATTGGCCTTGATAATCTGCTTTAGGTTCATGGTTTCAGGACGGCCCTCATAAATGGCCAGCATGTTCACACCGAAGGTGTCCTCCAGACGGGTTTTCTTATATAACAAATTCACAAAATTTTCCGGGTCTGCATCCTTTTTCAGCTCAATGACGATCCGGATGCCCTCCTTGGAGGACTGATTGGAAATATCCACAATATCCTGGGTCTTTTTGCTTTCGGAAAGGGCCGCCACATCCGATAAAAACTTTGAGATATTGGCACCGATCATGGTGTAGGGAATCTCTGTGATCACCAGGTTGGTTCTTCCGCCCTTGGCCTTTTCAAACTCCACCCTGCCTCTGATTTTAATCTTCCCTGTGCCGGTTTCATAAATGCTTAGAAGCTCATCCTTATTTATAACAATGCCGCCGGTAGGAAAATCAGGCCCCTTCACATAGCGCATCAGCTCCTTTACGGTAATATTTTCATTCAGCATATAGGCTTTAACCGCATCGATGACTTCAGAAAGATTATGAGGGGGGATGTTTGTTGCCATACCCACTGCGATTCCCTCGGAGCCGTTGATTAGAAGGTTTGGAATCTTGGCAGGCAGAACCGAGGGCTCTTTTTCCGTCTCGTCAAAATTGGGAACAAAATCCACCACATCCTTATCCAGGTCTGCCAGAAAGGCTTCCTGGGTGATCTTCTGGAGACGCGCCTCCGTATAACGCATGGCAGCCGCCCCGTCCCCCTCGATATTGCCGAAATTGCCATGGCCGTCCACCAGGGGAAGCCCCCGCTTAAAATCCTGGGTCATCACCACAAGAGCCTCATAAATAGAGCTGTCTCCGTGAGGATGATATTTACCCATGGTGTCTCCCACAATACGGGCGCTTTTTCGGTAGGGTCTGTCATACCGGATGCCCAGCTCGTGCATATCATACAGGGTTCTTCTCTGTACAGGCTTTAAGCCGTCCCTGACGTCGGGAAGCGCTCTTGCGATAATAACGCTCATGGCATAATCGATAAAGGATTTCTGCATTTCCTCGGAATATTCGGTCTTTATGATTCTATCATTCATGTTTTCCTGTATTCTCCTGATTTATGAACTTACATAAGCTTTCGTCAGATGTCTAAAGCTGCGTCCGTGGCATGGTCGTAAATAAACGCCCTGCGGGGAGGCACATCCGTACCCATCAAAAGCTCTGTCATCTCGGAGGCCATACGGGCATCCTCAATTTCCACCTGCTTTAACAGTCTGGTTTCCGGGTCCAGAGTGGTTTCCCACAGCTGCGCAGCGTCCATCTCTCCAAGTCCCTTGTAACGCTGCAGAGTAAAGGGTCCCTTGTGGGTCTTTCTGTATTTTTCCAGAGCCTTGTCATCATACAGGTACTGCTCCGCTCCCTTGGCGGGCATGGCCTTATAGAGGGGCGGCATGGCGATATAAACGTGCCCCTCAAAAATAAGCTCAGGCATAAAGCGGTAAAATAACGTGAGCAGCAAAGTGGATATATGGGCGCCGTCCACATCCGCATCCGCCATTATGATGATTTTATCATAGCGCAGCTTTGTAATATCAAAGTCATTTCCGTAGCCCTCGGAAAAGCCGCAGCCGAAGGCATTGATCATGGTTTTGATCTCTGCATTTGCCAAAACCTTGTCAATGCTGGCCTTCTCCACGTTCAGGATTTTGCCCCGGATAGGCAGGATGGCCTGATACATCCTGTTTCGGGCCATTTTTGCACTTCCCCCTGCAGAATCGCCCTCCACGATAAAGATTTCGCATTTAGAGGGGTCCTTGGACTCGCAATTTGCAAGTTTTCCGTTAGAATCAAAGGAAAACTTCTGCTTTGTCAACAGATTGGTTCTGGCTTTTTCCTCGGTTTTCCGAATTTTGGCCGCTTTTTCCGCGCAGCCGATAATGCTTTTTAAGGTTTCCAGATTCCGGTCGAAAAACCGCGCCAATTCATCGTTTGTCACCTTTGACACTGCCCTTGCGGCGTCCTGATTGTCCAGCTTTGTCTTTGTCTGTCCCTCAAACCTGGGGTCTGGATGCTTTATGGAAATCACTGCCGTCATGCCGTTTCGCACATCCGCTCCCGTAAAATTGGCGTCCTTTTCCTTCAATATATTCAGCTCTCTGGCATAAGTATTGATCAGATTGGTGAAGGCGGTCTTAAAGCCTGTCAGATGAGTGCCCCCTTCCGAATTGTAAATATTGTTGCAGAAGCCAAGCACATTCTCGTGAAATTCATTTACATACTGAAAAGCGGCCTCAACGGAAATGCCCTCGCTCTGGGCTGAAAAATAAATCACATCGTGCAGGGCTTCCTTGGATTTGTTCATATCCTTGATAAATCCGATGATCCCCTCCGGCTCGTGAAAGGTTATGCGCTCAGGCACCTCCTTGCGCTTGTCTTCAAAAATAATCGTAAGGGCCGGATTCAAGTAGGCCGTCTCATGAAGGCGGCTTTTTACGTCATCCTCCTTAAAACGTGTTTTATCGAAAATGGTATCGTCCGGCAGAAAGTTAATGGTGGTTCCTGTCTCCCTGGTCTTTCCCACCACAGGCAGAAGGCCTTCTTTTAAGTCTACTATGGGAACTCCCCGTTCATACTTATCCTCATAGATCAGGCCGTTGCTTTTGACTCTTACAGTCAATCTTGTGGAAAGAGCGTTTACCACAGAGGACCCCACTCCGTGAAGGCCGCCGCTGGTTTTGTAAGCGGAGCTGTCAAATTTTCCTCCGGCGTGAAGGGTGGTAAACACAAGGCGCTCTGCGCTGACGCCCTTTTCGTGCATCCCCACCGGAATGCCTCTGCCGTTGTCAGATATTGTGGCGGAGCCGTCCGCTTCCAGGGTGACGGTTATGGTGTCGCAGCAGCCTGCCAGATGCTCGTCCACTGAGTTGTCTACAATTTCATATATCAGATGATTTAAGCCCTTGGTGGAGACGCTTCCGATGTACATCCCGGGACGTGTTCTCACTGCCTCCAGTCCCTCCAGCACCTTTATGCTGGAAGCGTCATATTGCTTGTCTGTATTTGCCATGTTTCCTCTCATTCTGCCGCGTGAGCGGCTTTGTAATCAGAAGGAACTTTGTGCGGTAGCACAAATTCCGGATTGAAAATTTTAATTTTCAATCTTTTCTCTCCAATAACATAAAAATATGTTTGATTCCCCGGCCTGTGGGAAAATGGCCGTAAAGTCATATGAAGTTAGTATACCACATATTTTGCGGACAGAAAAGAAAAAAAACGCCGCGGCATCTGTTTGAATGCGCCGCGGCGTTTTAAAGGGCTTATAAAGAGGGAATGGTATATTTCCTGTAATAATGGTGCCCGTCCTTTTCAATGATTCCGGAAAAGCCGTCGTCCTCCAAATGGCGGAGCTTCATCTGCTCCTCGTTTTCCCTAAAATGCAGCACCCATAAATCCTGTGTATCCACATCAAGGATATAGCCATATTGCTGTGCCTTCCACAGAAGGAGGTTTCCTACGCATTTCCCATCCCATATGATATTGTCTTCGGCAATGAAGGGCACCCATCCAATTCTTTCAAAGGTATCCTCCCATTGATAGATTCCGCCCAGGTTTTCCCTGAGGGGTCCCCGCTCGCTTAAATAAAAGACTCCATTGCTCTCCGCTGCAAAAACCACGGGCTTTTCCAGTTTGACGCTTCTTTTTATGGAATGGGAGGCTGCGTCATATTGGCATAATGTCTGCTGCCCATCCTCATCCTCCTCGGCAAACCAGACTCCGGCCGCCGATTCGCTCACGCAGGCAAGGCGGTTTTTTGTCTCATAGAGCACCTCTGTTTCTCTTGTGAGCAGGTCTGTTCTGGAAATTTTATAAACCCTTTCCTCTGACGCTTCTCCCGGAATACTGCTGTCATCTATATAGAGCACAAGCAGTTTTTCATCGTATCCGTAAAGCATAGGAAGTACAAAGCCGGTACAGGAGAATACCTCCCAAGGCTCCTCTTTTGGATGCAAGCCCACAAGGGAAAAACCGTCTGTGCCAAGCAAAGAAACAAAAAGCCAATCCCCGTGAGGAAAAGTGCTGTACAAACTTGAAGAAACCTCCAGCAAAGGAACAGCTTCTCCACTCCAGGGTTGAAAGTAAAAGGTCTTAAGAAGATCCTGACCTGCAGGATCATGCCTAAAACAATAGTATATGCCTTCCGTTGTGCTTCCCCGATAAGAAGCATTGTCTGGGAAATTCTGTATCTCCCGTTCTTCTATGTGCCAATCCGTCCGGTATTCCAGAATATCTGCTGTTTCAGAGGAGGACATGACAGCTTCCGATTCTGCATCCTGAGAAACTTCCGCACCCTCCTCATCTGCCTCGGTATTCTCTGCAGTTTCCACTGCAGTGGAAACCTCTGATTCACTGGATGTGCAGCCGGTTAATAGCAAGGCAGCAAGCAGAAATAGAACTATTCTTGTTTTTATCATGTCAATACATTGTATCATCCCGCAAGACCTCCGCCAAATTGATTTTACGCAGATTTCGCCAGCCAAGATAATAGGCCAGTGTCACTGTCCCCAGAATCGCCAGCATAAAAACAGCAACAGGAATAAACGGAGCCTCGGCGAGAAATACTCCGGCCTCCAGATAACTCATTCGAAGCATATACCACACGGCAAGCACTGCAAGGGGCAGCGTAAACAAAATGGGACGTACTGCAGTCATAACCCCTTCGATGCAAAACATTTTTCTGATTTCTGCCGTGGTCATTCCAACGGACATGTATCTGGCAAATTCTCTTCTTCTCTGACGAATAAACCCAAGGGTATTGGAAAACACATTACTGATGCCAATGATTGCAAGAATAACACAGAAGCCGCCAAGTATCGTCATCATTCCATGTATCTGCTTTTCATTCGTCTGATATTCCTGAATGCGGTTTTCACTTTCTATGTCATATTTCCCGCCGATCAGCTGATTGATTTTTTCCTGCAATGTGTTCAATTCCTCAAGCGTCACATTTTCCCCGGCAAGAATGCGAATATAGGTATCTTCCGTAGCTGCGCCCAGCTGTTCCTTGAGTTCTGTCCATAAGGACACAGGCATAAAATGCACAAGCTCATAATAATCAAGGGTTGCATATTCCTCTCTTAAAACAGGAACCTGCGCTGTATACGCCAAAACAGAAATAGGAACCGTTATTTCTTCCTTGTGTGACCGCTGCAGAACGCTTACGGCATTTTCCTTTATATAAGGCATATACCGTGGGTGTCTGAAATCGGGATTTGTCACATCACGAATCCGATTTAAAATAACCGCACCGTCAAGCCTTGGCGCAGCGCCGATCTGTCTGCAGTAAGCCAAGAAGCTTTCGTCGTCCAGAATCACAATGGGCGCGTTTACCACCCATCCGCCGTCCGTCTGTATTACATCATTGGCGGAAGCCGGAAGGAAGCCGCCGCCTGCTTTCAGCTCTTCGCTCATTTCTTCCTCTGCTATTCTTCTTTTTGCCGCCGCTTTTTGATACACCACAACGCTTTCTGCTCCCTCAAGAGCCTGTATTTTCTCCGTTTCCTGGAAGGAATCCACCTCCGTGTCCTTTACGGTAACCATAATATCCCAGGCATCCTGATATTTTTCAAAATAAGTTTCTCTGGTGCTGATTCCTGAGAGGGTAAAAAAGCACTGCATAAGTGTAAAAGCCATAAAAGATAAGATCAGGGAGAAAGAAGCCATCCGCCGGGCTTTTTTCTGTGCTTTTAAAGCATTGCCGGCCAGTTGGCCTTCCACGCCCCATAAAAAGGTAAGAATTGGGGAATTCCGCTTTCGTTTCAGCTGCAGCTCCCCCGGATTTTTGATGGCTTCCAGCGGCGTCAGCCTGCTTAATTTCCGGGCAGGCAGCCATGCGGAAATCCATATGGTGACCACCGTTACAAGCAAAGTAAACAAAAAAACCAACGGATGATAGCTAAAAACCGCTTCATGTCTGCCTGCCGCACTGCTTCCCAATCGGTTTGCCATTTCCAAAAGCCCCCAGCTGGCCCCAATGCCAAACAGGTTTCCGGCCATGACGGGCAAAGCGCACAATAGGGCAGCTTCCTGCAAAAGGCATACCCGTATCTGCTTTGGGGTGGCACCGATGCTGGAAAAAATACCAAACTGATGAATCCTTGCGTTCATGGATACGGCAAAGGCATTGTGAATTATCACAATCAGTGAAAAGGAGGCCATGACCGTCACCAGGATAAAAAAAGGGAAGGAAAGCCTGGGGGATGTATCCTGTGAATCTCGAATCAGGTACATGGCCAGAAGCTCGTAGTTGTAAACAATGGATTCCGGTGAAACTCCTGTCAGCCCGGCAATTTGTAAGGTATCCTGAAAGACAGTTCTCATATCGTCAAAATAAAGGTCTATCACGATTTCACCGTCCGCAGATTCCTCTTCATTGACCACAGCCTCCTTAATACTTGCAAAATTTTTGATCACTTCTATGTCTTCTTGATCAAATTCGCCCACAAGCCTGCTCTGCCAGCCGCCCTCCTCCAATTCAATCCGCTCGATATCATACTTCCATGCGTTATAAAACAATCCGCATAACAAGGATAAAAGCAATGCCGAAAGAAAGGCCGCCATCATGATGGAAATACTGGACGAAGGGTTGTTTTTCATATAATCTGATGAATAATCCTTCCACATATTCATTACCTCCTCAGCTCATCGCTGATTATATGACCATCCTCTATCGTGATGATACGGTCTGCTTCCAAGGCCGCCCTCTCATCATGGGTAATCAGCAGAATGGTCTGCTCCAGATTACGGTTTGAGAGCTTCAGCATATCCATAATTTCTTTGGAATTTTTCTGATCCAGATTTCCGGTGGGCTCATCTGCCAAAAGCAATGCGGGACGGTAGATCAAAGAACGGGCAATGGCCACTCTTTGCTGCTCTCCGCCCGACAGCTGGCCCGGCAGGGCGTCAAGCCTGTCGGAAATCCCAAGGGAGCCCACAATCTTTTCAAAATATTCTTTGTTCGGCTTCTTCTTGTCAAGCAAAAGGGGCATTAAAATATTTTTTCGGGCGGTCAGTGTGGGAATCAAATTATAAAACTGATACACAAGCCCTACCTTTCGACGACGGAAAATCGCTGCCTGGGTTGGATTTAATTTGGAAAGATCCGTTCCCTCTATAATCACTTTTCCCTCTGTGGGCTTGTCTACGCTGCCCAGAATGTGCAGGAGCGTAGATTTGCCTGAGCCGGACGCTCCGATAATTGCCACAAATTCCCCCTTGCCTACTGTCAGGTCAATCCCGTCCAGCGCCACAACCTGATTCCTGCCGGAGCCATACACCTTGCGGACTCCTTCACATGTTAAAAGATTCATTGACTGCTTCCTCCTGTATAAAACCGAATTTCAAAACAAGCGCCGCCCTCCGGCATATTTTGGGCCCGAATGGTTCCATTTTGGCGTTCAATAATTTCTTTGGACAAGGAAAGCCCAATTCCTATGCCTCCTTCTCCTGCATTTTTCCCTCGATAAAACCGCTCAAAAAGATGGGGAATATCCTCCTTGAAAAATCCTTTGCCCTCGTCCCAAATCAATATTTGTGTATAGAGAGGGTTCTGTTCATAAAAGCAGTGAACAGTTCCGCCCCTGTTATGCTCCATACAGTTTTTCATTAAATTGATCATCGCTTCCATAGTCCAGTCCAGATCGGCTGTGATTGCCATCTCTCCCCGCTCTGGAATGTCGATGGAAGTGCCGGACGCGGCAAATAATTCCTGTAAATTATCTGCCGCAAGAGAAAGTACCGTAAAAACATCAATTTCCTCCCTTTGCAAAACCAGGGTGCCGGCATCAAGCCGTGATAAAACAAGAAGGGCCTCTTCCAAATGGGTGAGTCTCAAAAGCTGCTTTTGAATCTGTTCCAGGGATTTTTGGCTGTATTCCCTTTTCATAGTCTGCACAGATAAGGATATGGCTGTAATCGGCGTTTTTATTTGATGGGCAATATTAGACAGATTTTCTGCAAAATTATTTTTCGCCTGTACCGCCGCATCTCTTGCCTGATAGAGAAACGTCACCGTCTTGTAAATTTCATCTTCCAATTTAGAAAAGTCGTCCTCCCTGTGGGCAGAAAGAATGACTGCTTTTCCTATATTCACCTGTTCTAAATACTCCGCCAAAGCCTGAATGCGCCTGGCTTCCATTTTATTTCGATACAAAATGGTAAAGAAAAAAAGGAATACGCCTGCTGAAAATCCCGATAGGGAAAACAAGACATTCTGCCGGTAAGCCGATTGTGAAAAATCCGATCTGCGGTACCCCAATGGAGACAAAATGTCTCGCTGTGCCAAGCCGTGGGCATTTGCACTGATATATTCTTTGAGCGCAGTCAAAACCGCGTCCTCAGCTTCAGGTTCTTCCTCTAATATTTCGCTGCAGATGCCATTCAGCAGGTCAAATTGAAGGCCGCTGTAATACCGTGAAACCAGCATGACTGCAAGAAAGGACGCTGCCAGGCTGACAGATAATACAAATGCAGCAGTAACAAAAACTGATTTTCGTCCGCTCATAGGGTGTCCTCCATACGGTAGCCCACACTTCGGATGGTTTTTAAGCAAGGCGGCTGATGTAATTTATCCCGCAGCCGCTTCATGGTGACCGTCAGGGTATTGTTATTTACATAGCTGCCCTTCACATCCCAGACCTGCTCTAAGATTTTTTCTCTGGTAACCGTCTTTCCCTTGTTTAGCATCAAATACAAAAGCAATTCATACTCCGCCGCGCTCAAATTGATTTCCTCCAAATGACAGGAAACGGTTCTGCTGTTCTGGTCAATGAAAATCCCGGCACAGGAAAGATACTGATCTGTGACGTTTCGGGTTCTGCGAAGCAATGCCTGAATTCTGGAATACAATACTTCCAGTTCAAAGGGTTTTACTACATAATCATCCGCACCGTTATGAAATCCGGCCACAATATCACGGGAATCTCCGCGGACCGTAAGAAAAATAATGGGTAATTCCTTCCATCTGCTTCGAATCCATTGACACAAGGCATCCCCATGCCCGTCCGGCATATTCCAGTCAAGCAGGACAATCGTTGGCACATGAATTTTCAAAGCCTGCCTGATCTGTGCAATGGTACTGTATATCGTTACCTTTAACCCTTTCTGCTCCAGATATTCTTTCACATTCCTTGCAATATCAGGGTCGTCCTCTGCATAGTATAATTCAATCATTCTGCTTTCACCTCACTTATTATTATAACAGGGAAAGGTTACAATTCAGTGACTGCTTTCGTTAAAAAATGCTCTAAGCCGCATCTCT
>NZ_CALWMU010000023.1:0-53538 GCF_944382095.1 Candidatus Acetatifactor stercoripullorum | reverse complement strand
TTCGGCTATATCCTTCCCGCTACCAGGCGGATTTGGGACTTGCACCCTTAAGAAACGTGCGCCGCCAGGCGCACACGAAAAAAGCCCCTTGCCGGAGAACCGGCAAAGGGCGTCGTTGACGCGGTACCACCTTTGTTCACAGTGCCTTCAGAAAAGCTTTTCCTTTCATCCGGCGCACTGCCTCTTAAGACTTCCTGCAAAGTCCTATCCGTTAACGGGGATAAAGCGTGAGAGCCTACTGCCTGTTTTAGATTTTCAGCCCTCCGGCTCAGAAGCTACCTTCCATCCTCCTTCCTTCAAGCGGCCTTTCAGCGCCGTATGCCGCACACCCGGCAGCCGCTCTCTCTTTTAAGGGGTAGGATATACTCCTCTTCGTCATCGCCTTTTTATATATGTATGACTATAGTCTATCTGCAGGTCATTTGTCAATATCTCAATCAGAAAAATTTCAGATTAAAATTTTTTCTAATCCTCTGCTGTTTTTATACGCCGTTCCAGCTCCCTTTGCATTTCCTCAAAGAACAATTCCGGCAGACATGCTCTGTATTCTGTCATATACTGCTCCCACATTTTCTCAAAATCCTCTGTCATGATAACCTGCGGCAGATATCTGTGTTTTACCGCATTCATTTCCTTCCACGCCCTTCCTGCCTCTGTTTGTCTTGTAAGCATATCAGAATGCGAATACATAGGATACCATGGCCCTGGCTTATCATTGCTTCCCAGCATATCTACATAGCTTTTGCATCCATAGGCTTCCAGACATTCCCTCACATCCTCCGGTAGTCCGGCGAAAAACTCTCCCTTCTGGTATTCCGGCTGAAATGTGTTGAGCCCATCTCCACTCATTCCTTCAAGCCTTGGAAAATAAGAATAGTAACAAAACTGGGATGCCTGGTATTCCCCATCCCTTGCCTTCGCCCGCTGTTCCTCTGTTCGATAAAACACGCCGTTTTCATCCACATTATAGTCCTCCCCCTCTATTCCCCAAAACCGAAGCTTCATAACCTCTTCGCTCAGCAAATCATTCATAAACTGCATTGCGCCTTCCACATCACTACAGTCCCTTGTAATCGCAATTCCCTCTGCCACACTGAAATCATCCCCCCGTTTCACATGCCATTGGTTTTCAATCCCTTCCCTTATGGTAACCGGAAGCGGAACATAGTTACAGCCCTGGCCGCTGAGTCGTTCCAGAAAATCGCCCACATCATAAGAAAACTGCCACCATTGATCCACCATCCCCAGTACTCTCCCGGAGGCAAGCTTCTCAAGATACTCATCGTAACTTTGGGTAAAGGATTCCGGATCCACCAGCCCATTGTGATATTCCCTGTTCAATATCTCAAAATATTGTTTTGCCGTTGCTGTTATATTGTAATCCTTAACGGTCATGGTTTCCGTGTCTACTATACAGCTTCCGTCATTTGGATAGCCATCCAGAAACTGGGGAGGATTTTCCAGGCAAAAGTAACGCCAGTCGTCGCACAGGATGGTGAATGCAATATTTTCTTCACCGCTTTCCATACAAGGATTTGCCGCCATATAATCCTCAAGCAAGGCAAAATACTGTTCCACTGTGCTGATCTTTGGATAGCCAGCCCATTTCAGCACTCTTGTCTGTATCCAGAACGCCTCCCCCTCGTGCAAAACCTCCGGCGCCTGGTCTCTGACTATGCCAAATTGCGGAATCCAATAAATATGCCCGTCCTCCTGCCTGAGCCTGTTCCACGCTTCATCCGACATATAAGTGCGGATATTGGGGTACGCCTCCCAGTATTCATCTATGGGAATCAACGCACCTGCCTCATAAAGCGTCACGTCCCCGGAAATAAAATCAGGATATTCACCATTTGCAATATAGGAAGCTATGGCCTCATCCGCCGTCTGTCCCACCAGCCAGATTTCCTGGCACCTATATCCGGTCAGCTCAGCAATTCTATCCCTAATCTTGTTCTTTGTATCCAAAGTATTCCCCGGGACATCAAAAAATGCTGTAAATTCCTTGATCTGCTCTCCGGAAGCTCCCTGTGTCCAGATATAAATGCCTGCACACGCCAGCAGGGCCGCCGACAGTATGCCTTTCCATACGCTTCGTTTTTTCATCCTTTACACCCTTTAACATTTCCTTTGCTCCTTCATTATTATAAAGGGTGGGGATGGTTTGTTCAACTGCCAGTCCGCATATTTCTTCAAAGCAAAATATATAAATATACCGCCTTAAACACTTCCATAAAAATGCCGGTAGCTTTCTTTCTCTGTCGTATGTTCCTGTTTCTGTGTCTCTATAGGAATTCAATAAATTCTATAGCTTCCGCTCAGCGCAAGAAACGCAAAAAAGTAAAGACAATTATCATAATATCTTCGGATTCCCGTCCGAAGCGGAGTTTCCCAGAATCTGCGGATACACGCATACGCGTTTTCATCCCGAACAATCAGACCGGCCTGCGCATTGGTGGCTGTAACTGCCACCGGATGCAGCGCTTTCCCCTCCAGCAGCGTGCCGTCCACTGCAAAAATACCATCCCTGTCTTGGTTCTTTATGGTCTCACAGAAAAATCTCAGCAGCCGCTTTGCCTCCACGGGCTCCCATTCATCCGCTGCGAACCATTCATAATCCAAAGCTATATTGGCAATGGTTCGATATGCATCACTATAATACCAGTCATGTCTTCCTCCCCATATCTCCAAAACAGGCATATACGGGCTTCCGTCAAATTCAGCGTACTCCGCACAAAGCCCCGTAACCGGATGACATGCCTTTTTCAGGTAAGCACGGCTTGCCTGGGCAGCCTGCAGAAAAAACGGTCTGTCCTCCTCTTTCGCCCATCGACCAAACAGCTCGTAAAAGTGCGGCAGATGGTAGGACGGATCCGTAAAATCCACATCCGTGATAAAGCGGATCAGCTTGTTATTCGGATCCCACATACTGCGCCCTTCAGAGCCGCCCTCCCCCTTGTGGATACAGGTGTGCAGCAGCTCACGCGCCTCTCCTTCATAGTTAAAGATACCTTTTCCATTGCCAAAGCGATGGGCTGCAAACAAAAGAGCCATCGCAAAATATTCCTCTCCGTCCGGCGCTGCCCCAAGGGAGTTTTTTGTTCCATCCTTACCACAGGACCACGCAAAATAGCCCGCGTTTTCTCCCTCCTCCAAATACATATAGGTTCTGGCCCATTTCCAGAGACGGTCAAATTCTTCCTTCTTATTCATCTGTACGCACATCATCATACCGTAGGACATGCCTTCTGTTCGCACATCACCGTTTCCGGTATCCTCTATGTAGCCCATATCCTCACCCACCGGATGATAAAGCCGTTCTTGGTCACTGCCGTAAAACAATGTTCTGAAAATCTCATTCTTCCGGCTCTCAATGACTTCCTCGTCATATCCCGCTTCCGCAAACGCATTTCTGTATTTGCCTGTGTAAAAAGCGCCTTGTTTCATAGCCTTCCCTTTCTATCTGCCTTCTTTATCGCACCAGCTTCTATTCCTTCACTCCTCCGATTGTCAGTCCTGTGACAAAATACCGCTGTAAAAATGGATACAGGCAAATGATTGGCAGCATGGTCAAAATCGTAGCCGCTGCCCGTACGGAGGTGGGTGTTACCGCTCCTGCCGCGTTTTTCATAGCCTCCACACTGTTGCCCTGGTTTGTCACCGAAGACAAGAGCTTCATAAGCTCATATTGCAGCGTAGTATACTGACTGCTCATGCGATTGTACAGCATCGCATCAAACCACGAGTTCCACTGCCCTACTGCCACAAACAATGCGACAGTGGCATAAACCGGCTTGCAGAGTGGTGAAATAATCTTGACAAAGATTGTCATGTACCCACCCCCGTCAAGCTGCGCGGATTCCTCCAGGCTGTCTGGTATACCATTCATATATGTACGGATGACGAGCATATTAAACGCGCTTATCATACCCGGAACCACATATACCCAAAAACTGTTTGTCAGTCCAAGATTCTTATACAAAAGGAAAACCGGAATCATCCCGCCATTGACATACATAGTCACCACCCAGAACAAAGAGAGCTGTCTTTTAAACAAGAATCTCTTTCTGCTGACGATATAGGCAAGCAGTGCGTTTGCTCCAAGTGAAAGCATTGTTCCGATCAGCGTCCTTGCCACAGTGACATACGCACCCGTGATCAGATTATCCTTTTGCAGAACCGTCGTAAAGTTTTTTATAGACAGCTTCCGGGGAAACAGATAGATTCCGCCTCGAAGCGCGTCTGTTCCATCATTAAATGCGATGGCCAGCGTATTGATAACCGGATAAAGTGTAATAATCACAAAAGCAATCATAAACAGGGTGTTGCATATTGTAAACAGCTTATCCCAAACTGAGGTTTTATGCCTTTTCTTCTTTATTTTTCCCATATTTGTCTCCACCTTTGCTCTCAGAATAACTGCTCTTCACCGCTTCTCTTTGCAATCATATTTGCTATCACAATCAGGATAATGCTCACAAGACTCTTAAAAATTCCCGCCGCCGTTCCGATTGAAAAATCATTTTGGCTGATGCCCCACTTTAAAACATAAATATCAATCGTCTGGGACACGCTCTGTACCAGCCCATTCCCCAGCAAATACTGGATTTCAAAGCCAGCGTTCAGCACATTTCCCACATTCATCAGCAAAAGAATTATAATAGTAGGCTTTATCCCAGGAAGCGTTACATACCGTATCCGGGCAAACCTTCCAGCACCGTCGATTCCGGCAGCCTCATAAAGAGAAGGATCGATGGCAGTGATCGCTGCAAGATATATGATAGCGTTCCAGCCGGTTTCTTTCCACACATTAGCAAATGCCACAATAGGCCAGAAAAATTTCGGATGTGCAAAGAAATTCAGGGGCTGGTCAAAAATACCAGCCCTTACCAGCAGCTCGTTGACGATTCCGTTGCTGGAAAGAGCATCATGCAGTATTCCTGTTACAATGATCCAGGAAAGAAAGTGAGGAAGATACGAAATTGTCTGCACCACCTTTTTTCCACCCTTTGATTTGATCTCATTTAACAAAATAGCAAAAACAATGGCCATGATAAAGGTCGCTGCCAGATTGATGACTCCCATAGCCAGCGTATTGCGGATCACCCTTAGAAATGTGGCATCAGAAAACAGCTGCTGAAATTTTGCCAGCCCCACAAACTGAGAATGAATCAGCCCGTCCTTCGGTCTGTAATTTTGGAAAGCCATCACCCATCCTGCTAAGGGCAGATAATAAAAAACAATGCCATATGCAACGATTACAGCCGCCCAGATCAGTAAAACCTTCTGCCGCTTTATTTCCTTCCATGTGATTTTTACTTTGGGCTCATGTATTTTTTCTTTTTTCTTTCTTGCCATAGAAGCCTTGCCTACCTCCATTCTCCGCTCTTTTTCAGAGCTTGCAATTCGGAAAAACAGGCAGACGACTCCCATTGACATCTGCCTGTTTTTAAATCTTTTTACAGCCTTATTTAGTTATATTTTGCCGCCTCTTCTACCCTGCGGTCCAGCTCCGCCTGCATTTCGTCTAAGAATGCCTGGGGATCGCAGGAGTCATAAACTTTCATGTACTCCTCCCACGCCGCTTCAAAATCATCGGACATTACAACCTTCGGAAGATATTCATGTTTCACTTCACCCATCTTGGCCCATGCAAGCCCGCCTTCAGTGGATGTTGTCATGTTGTTAGAGTAAGAATACATAGGATACCAGGGACCTGGCGCTTCGCTGGTTCCAAGCATATCCACATAGGTTTCCGCGCCATATGCCGCAAAGCATTCCTGCACGTCCTCACTCAAGCTGTTGTAGAATTCCTTAGCCTGGTACTCCGGCTTCATAGCGTTGATGCCATCACGGCTTGTTCCGGAATACTGCGGGAAATAGGAGTAGGTACAACTATGGGATGCCTTGTATGCTGTGTCGGAGCTCTGCACCCTCATGTCCTCAGTCCGGTAGTACTCGCCGTTTTCATCCACCTCATAGTCCACTCCTTCCACACCCCAGAAGCGCAGATCATGGGCCTCCTGGCCAAGCAGTGCGTCCACAAACGCCAAAGCTCCTTCTACATCCTCACAGCTTGTTGTAATGGCAAGACCGCTCGCTACATTTAAAACACCGCCGGAATTATGCCACTGGTTCTTCATGCCCTCCTCGATGGTGATGGGAAGCGGAACATAATTGCAGCCTTGCTCATCCAGCCCCTGCTGCTTCAACGCATCGTTTACAGTATAGGCAAAATTCCACCACTGATCAATCATTCCCAGCACACGGCCTGTGGAGAGCTTTGCGATATACTCATCATAGGTCTGCGTAAAGGACTCCGGGTCCACAATGCCCTTGTGATATTCTTCATTCAGCTTCTGGAAATACCTTTTTGCAGTCGGTGTGGTATTATAGTCGATAATCTTTAGCTCCTCCGGATCTACAATTACGGAACCATCGTTGGGATAGCCATCCAAAAACTGAGGCGCATTCTCCAGACAGAAATAACGCCAGTCATCACAGAGAATGGTATACGGAATGTTTTCCATTCCCCCTTCCATAGTAGGATTCGCTTCATTGTAGGATTCAATCAGATCAAAAAATTGATCCATGGTATATATTTCCGGATAACCCGCCCACTCCAGCACACGGGTCTGTATCCAGAAGGCCTCATCGTTGTGCGTTGTAGCCCTTTCCTCGCCATAAATATTTCCAAACTGCTGAATCCAATAAATATGTCCATCATCCTGGCGAAGCTTATCCCATTCCTCCTCTGTCAAAAACTCCTTGATATTGGGATATTGATCAATATAGTCATCCAGTGGAATCAGCGCCCCCGCCTCATACAGCTGGGCCATGCCGTCGCCGCCGTCAATGAAATCCGGATATTCTCCCCCGGCAATCAGGGTTCCCACCGCCTCCTGTGCAGTCTGTCCGGTCAACCATGTCTCCTTGCAGGTAGCTCCGGTCAACTCCCCAAGCATCAGCATAATTTCATTGTCATCATTGATCTCTGAGCCGGGGACTGCAAAGAATGCGGTAAACTCTTTTATTTCTCCGTCTCCGTTTCCTGCCGCCTCCGTGCCCCCTGAGGCTGTCTGTCCGCCGTTTGCGTCTGTCTGAGCCGTATCTTGGCAGCCAGCCAGGACGCCGACCGCCACCGCTGCAGTGAGTAATAAGGATACTGTCTTTTTTGCTTTCACTGTACACCTTCCCTTTCTTAATAAGCATACATCCAAGCAAGCCTGGATGCGTTTTTCTGATAATTTTATTTTACCTTTCCGGTTCATATTAGCAACCTGAGAAAGAATATAAAAAAGCAGGGCAAATTATAGTTTTAAAACAATAATCTGCCCTGTGTGTTTTTTGACAGGAATTTCTATTTCCCCGCCTGTTTACGAAATTTTGCCGGTGTGCAGCCCTTTGCCGCAATAAATCGATTGATAAAATAGTCCAGATCCTTGTATCCCACGTCCTGCGCAATCTGATAAATCTTGTCATCCGTTCGAAGCAGTCTTGCCGCAGCCTGTTCTATCCGATAATTGTTCAGGTAATCTTTAAAGGACTGCCCATATTTTCTTCGAAAAAGCTGTCCTAAATACGCGCTGTTTACATAATACTTCTGTGACAGCTCCCGCAGCGTAAGGTTTTGCGCATAATTACAGCGTATCTCTTTTTCCACATCTCCCAAAACGCCTCTTGAGACATTTTTCCTAAGCTGAGCGAGATACTCTGCATACTCACAGGCAAACCTTGCCAAATGCACACTGCTTCCCCGCACAGTGCCTTCCTCAAAGGAGCTTTCACTGATATAATGCAGAATTTCCTCCTGGTTTACGCCGTCATCCTGCTGTGCTGCCAGATGGATAAGCTGAAACAATAAATAGTTGATATTTAAATTGACCGTGTCCCCTACCACTCCCATTTGTTTCATTTCCGCATAAAGTCGCTCCACACTCCCCCAAATCTTTCCTTTATCATTCTGCTCTATGGCAGCAATCAAGGCGTCAACACTGTTCTTGCACAGCACGATTCCTCCCTGATTGATCTGTACCTCTTCTTCATAAAAATAAATATCCTTTTTTACCCGAAATGCTTCCAGTGAATTGAGCACACAAGCCGCGCTGTAGGATTTTGCCACCGCTGAGATATCATGCACCTTTTTTCCTGCAAGCATCCGAACCGGATGCTTCAGCACTGTCTCAAGGTTCTTTCGAAAGTCCTGCAGATATTCTCTTTCACTGCAGTCCTCCTTTGCCGCCATATAATCACAGTATAAAAATCCCACGTCAAAGTTCTTTTCATCCTGCGATACATCAAAAATGCAGTGTACCTCATCCTCCTTTAAATAATCTATGCAGGCCTGATACAATCGCCTCTGCAGATGTCTGAGCTGACCGTCCTCCTGCTCCTGTGCCTCTTTCAGATCGCAGAATTCAATATCTATGTACCGGACTCCCTCAGAGAGACGCATATGGTTCCTGACATATTCCAAATTCAACCCGTCGTATTTTCCAAACAGCAGCGCAAGCACATTTCGCGCGAGATACGCACGCTCCATAACCTTTTGATTTTGCCTGTCAATTTTGGAATTCTCCGATATTTTGGCAGCCTTCCGCAAAACTGCGATCAGCTCCTCTTTTTCCACAGGCTTTAGGATGTACTCCATACATTTATGCCGGATCGCCTGCTGCGCGAAAACAAAATCATTATACCCGCTCAGAATCACAAAATAAGCTTCAGATACATGTTCTCTGCGTATTGTCTCCAAAAGCTCAAGCCCCGTCATAACCGGCATTTTAATGTCCGCGATAATCACATCCACCTTATGGCCTCTCAGATAGTTTAATGCCTCCTTCCCATTGGATGCCGTAGCAGCAATTTCATACCCCTCCTTCTGCCAGTCAATCAGCACGGACAAGCCTTGCACAATAAACGGTTCGTCATCTACCAGCAATACCTTCATCATATCCTCCCCTAAGCCTCCTGAATTTTGTTATAAGAAAGCCGAATCTGAATCATGGTTCCTGCGCCTTTTTCGCTTTCAATCAGAAATTCAGCATTTTCGTCAACCATCATTTTCAGCCGCAGACAGGCGTTCAAAATTCCTACCCTTCCATTCTTCTGCATCTCATCAATACTTACATCCTGCATCTTCTGCCGGATACAGGAAAGCATCTCCTCACCCATGCCCTCGCCAGTGTCCTCTATCTCTATGCAGAGCGATTCTTCTTCCCTGTAAATTCTTACAAATATCCAGCCTGGCGCAACTTTATTTTCAATCCCATGCACACAGGCGTTTTCCACAAAGGTTACAATCGTAAGCTTTGGAATCCGCAGCTTAGCACATTCCTCCTCCATATCAAGCTGGTAAGAAAGCCTGTCTCCAAAGCGATACTTCTGCAGCCCCAGATATGCTTCCACAAACTCCATTTCCTTTTTAATTTCCACCTTATCATTACCCCAATCCACATTCTGCCTCTCCATCACCGCCAGCTTTTCCACCATATCCGCCGTCTCATATTCCTGCTTCAAAATACTGTGCATTCTTATGCTTTCCAGGGCATTAAAGAGAAAATGTGGATTGATCTGGCTGTGAAGCGCAAGCAGCTCCGCATTCTGTCTGGCAATGTCCATCTCCTGTTCTCTCAGCCGGTCTTTATACACCGTCTGTATTAATTCATTCATCCGCGCAGCCATTCGGTTATAATTCTGCATCAAGCTGCCAATCTCGTCCTTTCCCCTCACATGGGGCAGCTCCATCAGATGATCCTGATCCACTCCCTCAAAAATATGACTCAGTTCTCTGATACGGACAGTAATGGAGCGGTCAATCTGCTTCATCAGGCACCACGGCAGTATAATATTGACAAGCAAAAGCAGCGCAACCAGAGGGAAATTATCCAGAATAACCAAAAGCGTACTGCTGGGTCTTTTGAGAATATAAATCTGCAGCTCTTCCCCATATAATGTAATATCCTTTGAATACCCGATTCTTCCTTTTTCCTCAAAGCTTTCAAATGCCTGCCCCACACTGCTGTATCCCTCGTTTGACAGCATAATTTCTCCGTCCCGGCATATATACACTGGCAGCTCATATTTCATGCTTTCCAGGCTTCTGACCAGATTGCTGTAATCCATTTCTATTTTCAATACCTTTTCACAGGGACTTCCCCCAAAAAAATTCATTTTCCGCAAAAAAAGAATTTTTCTTTTCGCTTCCACCGCCGGACTCTTCCAGTCATCATAATAAAACAAAAGCAGCATATCTCTCCCGCTCTCCTGCAGATACTGGTACCATTTTGTATCACGCACCGTCGAAAGCCTTGCAAACTCTCCGCCATTAACAATCGTTTCATTATCCGCATACATCGTCACCTGCGCATTATCAATGCCCATGCTGCTTTTAAACAAGGAATTTCTCATAAACTCCTGATACCCCACCACATAATCCAGCGCCGTATCATACTGGGTATTGAGAAACTCTTCAATATACTCATTCATATATATACTCTTGGCTGCAGAAGCTGAGTGCTCAACCGCGCTGGAAAGACTATATTGTACTGCACTGGCCACATTCTCCATCTCGTGCAGCTGCTTTTCCCGCTCTGACAAAATCACATTGTACAAGATCACCCCGTCAGTTAAAATCAGCGGGATCAATACACAGAAAACATAGAGCAGCTCCAGCTTCTTTTTAAGCTTATAGTCGTTCATCCAATTTTCCAGCCTGTCCAATATTCCCCTCATATCTGCTCCCTTGCTTTTTATGCTATTTTACTATCATAGCATAAACAATCCTCTTTTTCCACGCATTATGGCCTGTCTTCCACTATTCGTTCCAATACAAGTCTTTCCAGCACCGCCACCCCATCATGGAAACGGATAGACACCTGGTTGAACCCTTGCCTTAGACGCAATCTGGTTTCTACCGTATGTATCTGTGAAATTACACCCTCTGCCCACATCCTGCAGTCCGCTTCCCCCGCACGGTAGTCCTCCGGAAAAAGCTGCAGCCGTCTCCATTCCGTCGACTGTCCTGCTTCTTCTCCTTGTTTTATCTGCCCTTGCGACGTAACGCCTGCCGATAGATACCACTGCCTCTTTGGCGAGACTGGATTTGAGGGAGCAAGATACAATGTAAGAATATAATCGCCTGCTTCCTGCACATAAATACTGTACACTGCCTTGGGCGCAAGGGCCTCCTCATACTCTGTCTGAAATGGAAATGCCTTTAAACCAATTCCGTAAAATCCGAAATCCTCAAGCACCAAAAGGCCAAGGGTTCCATGAGAGGAAAGAAGATCCGCCTTAAAAAAGCCATCTGCAGGAATGCAGATTCTTCCGCAGTATTCCGTGTGAGTCCGTCCAGCTGCTCCGCTTTGGATTTCCTTTTTGGCAGTCTCAAGTCCTGTCCTTTTTCCATGTACATTCAGATACACCACCGCATCTTTTTCCGTAATCTGAACCCTGCAGATCTCTTCCTGCTTTGGCAGCTTTTCTCTGCAGCAGTGAATATGTAAAAGCTCCTGGTACTCTACCTGTGCGCAGGTAAGCTCCCACGTCAACCAGTTACAGGTTTCCAGGCTGCGGCCTCCCACTTTTTGGGCCTCTACACCACAGACAAATTTCCCTTCTCCTGAGTTTGCAATCTCTATCCACACATCACTGATACCTTCGTACAAAAAATCCAGAATCTCCATGCTGTCCGGCTCACCGTAATTTTTACATAAAATTCTGTCCCCTCCCACTCTGGAAACCACCATTCTTGGACGTTCAAAGGGTGTAACATAGGTGCGCAGAGGGTAACGGCAGCCGTCCTCGTTCCACTTTACAAATCCCACATGACTTCCCGTCCACATTCCATGCCATTTTCCGTTATTGCGGCTTCCCGCTGTACAAACCAGCTGTCTGTCCGCCTCAATACATTCCCGTACCCTGTCTGCCCAGATATTCGCAGCCTTTTTTCCCAAGCTGGCATAGTGTGCGTTTTTTCCAGCGCTTATCTGCATCTGTATCAAATTAAATCCCATTTTCAGCTGATTATAGATCATGCTGTAAAAGCCCTCTTTCGCTTCCACAGCCAGCTCCTTTTCCAATTCCAGAAGTCTCTGCTCCAATTCGCAGATTGCCTCCAAGACCCGATCCGCTTCCCCGTCCGCCTGCCGATAGGTATCACTTTTCAGCGCCTCCGGACGGCATTTCCCGATCCATGCGGTTCCCTTTGTCAAAAGAAGCTCCATACAGTCTATCTGCGCAGCAGTTACAAGTCCTCCAAACTGCTTCTGCAGCCACAGTCTGGTAAAGGTTCTGGTGGAATTTGGTGCAGAGCTCCCCCAGGTTTCAAAATCATAGGCCAGCTCCATGAAGTATGACAGAGGAAATTCATTTCCCTTAAGATCTCCCACATTTACCATCCATACGGTTCTCACTCCTTGCTCATAGGCAAGAGTCATCTGCTCCCAAATAGCAGTAAGCGGCGTGCTGTTGATCCACTCATAAGAGATGGGAGCCCCGTGATAATCCAGGTGATAATACATACCATAGCCGCCCTGGTGAGAGGCTTCTTTCTCTGGCAGATACCGCATATGTCCGAAATTATCCTCGCAGAACATCAAAATGATATCCTGCAGGCCGTCCCAGTCCTTCAGCCCTACTGTCTCCCCACATCCATAGTAATACTGCTCCACTTCTTTATAAATGGCTAAAAGCATAGGAAACCCCTTTTCCCCAGGTCTTATGTTGGCCTGTATCAGCTTCTTCTGCTCCGTGATGATATCCTTCAGGATATCAATATTTTCCTGAAGGGAGCCAGGTCCTTCCAGCTTGCTGTCTCTTTCTCCCCGCATGCCGACGGTAATGATATTTTCATATTTGCAGCTTCGTTTTAGTCCGTCTTCCCAGTATTTCAACAGTCCTTCCTTATTTATCATATAATTCCATTCACTGCCGTAAGAACCATTCTCCCCCTTGTAGATATCCCATTCCTCTCCCGCGCGCAGACAAGGCTCATGATGGGAATTGCCCATTATAACTCCGTACTTATCCGCAAGGCGCGCGCTTTCTTCTCCCGGCCCATCCAAAGCAAAGCAAGAGGTCCACATGGCTGGCCAAAGATAGTTTCCCTTCAGACGCAGCAACAGTTCAAATACCTTGTCATACATATCGGCATTGAATCCACCAAAATGATGAAATGCCCATGTACCGAAGCAGGGCCATTCATCATTGATAAAAAATCCTCTGTATTTTACAGAGGGTTCCTTGGAAATCATTTCCACGGAGGCATCTAATTCCATACGCTCTTTATGCTGTACAGGGGCATCTCCCCAAAAAACAAGCGGACTGACTCCCATCAGCTCGGACAAATGAAACATACCGTAAATAGTGCCCCTCTTGTCGCTTCCATATATAACAAGAGCCTGGCTGCAATGATTTCCTATTTTTATATCTGCGAGCTGCTCCTCTTTCAGCAGACGGATTCCATAAACTTCCCTTTTCCCTCTCACTGACTTCGCATCTATCCTTCCGGTCAGCTCCAGCTGCTTTAAGATGGGACTTTTTCCCAGCTGTGCAAACAAAACAATGTCTCCAGATGCCTGGCTGCAGTCCTCCACGATACCCGGCCTTCTGCCCGACACCATTTCCATATCCGCCGCCACCTTTTTGGCTATGGCATAAATACCCACATCGCTTTCCTTTTCCACTACAAAGGTCACTATTGCGCTTTCATCAAATAACCGCATTTTACTCTTCTCCATACACCTTCCTAAAGGGTACTGCAGGAAGCCCCGCCGTATGATACAAATCAGCATCCAGCGGACAATCATTCCATGCAAACATAAGACTCTCCACATTCTGTTTTGCAGACAGCTTTACAATCACCTGATCCCTCCCCCAGATCTGTGCCTTGACCGGAAATTTTCCTCCCTCCTTCGTCTCTATCTCAAAACCGCGAACAAATATTGTCTTGCTATCCTTCGCACATAAAGAGAGCCTTTCATCCTGTAGTGAAAAGCTAACTCTGACGCAGTCGTTTTCCCACAAAACCCGGCTGACCTCCGGCCCTTTCCAAACCACATCTTTTTTATAAATAAGTGCCTGCGCAGCAAGGGAAATTCTCTCGCCCACACTTTTTTTATCCAAGGGATGCAGGTCATTATATTCCCCCAGATCATATGCCTGCACCATTCCTGCATTTTCTGTTTTCCCAGCCCGCCTTTGAGCTTCACGCAGACTTGCCCATAGCGCTTTTTTTGTATGCTCTATGCCGTCCCCAAAGCCTGCCAGCTGTACATAAATAAATGGCAGCTTTGGCTCCCCTAACAGCAGTCTCCAATCCCGGATCATCTCAGTAAACTCTTTCTCATAAGTCTCCGGCCTTCCTGTATTAGATTCCCCCTGATAAAAAAAACAGCCGGAAAACCGACATTTTCTGATCGGATAGAGCATTCCGTTATATAGGCCGGAGGCCTTATATGAAAAGAAATCCTTCTCCCCAAGATAACCAGAGGAAGCCCTCATATCCTTCATAATCTCATATTCCCATACACCCCTCAGATCAGCAATCTCCCTCTTTCCACACCGTATGCCATATTCTTTTCCGGGCATGGTTCCCCCTTTGCCCCGCATCACCAGCATGTGCACCTCAATCTCGTTTTCCCCTTCCTGCAAGAGGCCTTCCGGAATGGGATAAATGCGAGGCGGATACTGATAGGCTGTCTCGCCGATCTTTACGCCGTTTACAAATATCTGATCCGCATCGATAACTGTTCCAAAATATAACTTTGCGCCCATTTTCTGTTCTTCGTCCGCACAATGTTGTCCCAAAAGCTTGTCCACCTTCTCCTGCGTCAAAAGTATTTTTTTCTTCAGACGCAGGCTTCCGGCAAATCCGCACAAATCACCCTCTCCAAAAAAGCCAGGTACAAAAACCTTCCCCTTTTTCTTTTGCCCATGAGAGCCTTTCTCCTTCTCCTCTTCAAAGGGCAGCATCGCTTCAGCAATCCACCGCTCTTCCAGCTCCTCCTCTTTTTTTTCCGTCTGTTTCACATAAGAGGCATCTGCACATTCCTCTAGTTCCCCGGCATCAAGATCCAGACGCCTTATGGTTTCTTCACTTGTCCATGCTTTTACCGGTGTGCCTCCCACTGCGGTCTGAAAAAGGCCGATTGGTATCTTTTCCTTTTCCCAAAGGGCTCTTGCTGCAAAAAAGCCCACCGCGCTAAAAGCGGACAATTCCCCACCCACAGCTTTTCTCCAGATGCCGTCCGTAAGCATTTCCCGTTTCCACCGGAAAGCATATTCTTTGGGAACCTCAAATGTTCGAATACAGCCCATTTCCACATCTGACAGTTCCTCTTCAAAGCGTTCACGCACTCTCTCTATGGGAAGCTCCATGTTGGATTGTCCGCCGAGCAAAAATACATCGCCAAACAAGACATCCACAATGCAAATACTTTCCCTCCCGTCACTGATTCTGATTTCCCACGGTCCCCCCGCTTCCATTTTGGGAATCCAACACTCAAAATAGCCATTTTCCATGGCTTTTGTCACAATAGGGCGGTCGCCCAAAAAACAGCTTATTCTTGTACTGTTTTCCGCGTATCCCCAGATGCAGTTTTCTGTTTCCCTCTGCAATATCATCCCATCGCTGAAAAAAGAGGTCAATCTGATTTTTCCCATATTGTCTCTCAAATCTTTCCCTTTATTTTCTTGCTTCTAGTTTATTATTTACAGAAAAGAGAATAAACGGAAAAACTAAAGAAAAAGTAATGACAAATTATAGTTTAGGGATTTAAATAACAAAAAGGGAATACGCCTTCTCATAGAGCTGTGCGATTTCTTCTTCTGTAAATTTTCTTGGATGATTTGCAATGCCTGCAGCCGAAACGGTAAAGCAGTTCTTTGTCATCCATGGAATATCCTCCCGGGTAATGCCCTGCTCCCCCAGGGATGTAGAAAGCCCGATTTCCTCTAAAAGCTTTCTAAGCTGGCTTGCGCAGTCCCTTTCGTCCTTCCCTCCCAGGGCCTTTGAGATCACTGCATATCGGTCCGGGGCCGCATCTATGCTTGCCTCCGTGATCACGGGGGTGAGAGCCGCAAGTCCTCTTCCGTGGACAATGTCCTTACAGCCGCTGGCCGGATGCTCCATTCCATGGGGCAGCGTCACCCCCGCCGTGTTGATCACCATGCCTCCTATGGTGCTGGCCCAGGCCATTGCATCCCAGGCCCCGGCGCTCTCCTCGCCACGGCACAGCGAAACCAGATGCTTTCCAATCATCTGCATGGCCTCCACGCACATCATATCAGTCATGGGCTGCGCCAGTCTGGACAAATAAGCCTCCATGGAATGGCAGAGGGCGTCAAAGCCCACGGAAGCCAGAACAGACTTGGGCATGGTTTCCATCAGCCTGGAGTCGATTATGGACGCCTTGGGAATAATGGTGTTGCTCCGGAGAGATTTCTTGTCCCCGGTCTTTGGATTGGTCAAAACCGCAAAGCCGTTTCCCTCGCTGCCCGTTCCGCAGGTGGTAGGCACCGCCACAAGGGGAAGGGCGCTTTTGCCTGCAGCCCTGTTAAAGATATAATCGTTGATGTCTCCATGATTTACACACAGAAAGGCGATCCCCTTTGCGCAGTCCAAAACGCTGCCTCCGCCAAGTCCGATAATCACATCACAGTTTTTCTCTCTGGCAAGCAAGGCTCCCTCCTCTGCCGTGGTGGTCAGGGGGTTTTGTCTCACCTTGTCAAATACCACAGCCTTAAGCCCGTTTCCCTCCAGATTTTCCAGCACACGATCCAAAAGCCCGCTCTTTTTCGTGCTGCTTCGTCCAGTGACCACAAGAGCGCTTTTGCCGTACTGAGCTGCAATAGAGCCTATGCTCTCTGCCTCTCCCCGTCCGAAAATCAAATTTACAGGTAAATAATATTTGAACTTCATTCTGCCCTATCCTCGCTATGCCAACGCTTTTACTGTCTCCTCAATAATGCCAAAGGCCTTGTCACAGTCCTCTTTGGTGACAATAAGAGGCGGAACCATACGGATAATATGCTCTCCGATGGCCGTGATCAGAAGCTTTCTCTCAAGACAGCCGTGCTTTACGTCCACGCCTTTGATGCTTTGGTCAAACTCTACGCCGATCAACAGCCCCTGATATCTTACCTCTTTTACATGGGGCAGGGTTTTCAGCTTATCGCAGAAATAATCTCCCATTTCTGCAGCGTTTCGCGCCAGGTCTCTGTCCAGAAGCTCCCCTATCTCAGCCAGCGCCGCCGCACAGCATACAGGGTTGCCTCCGTAGGTGGTTCCGTGGGAGCCGGGGGTAAAGGCCCCTGCTACCTCCGCAGTGGCACAAATGGCGCCGATAGGCATACCGCCGCCCATAGCCTTTGCCATAGATATGATATCCGGCTTTACTCCATAATTCATATAGCTCATAACCGCTCCGGTTCTGCACCAGCCGGTCTGTACCTCGTCCAGCAAAAGCAAAATCCCCTTTTCGTCGCAGAGTCTGCGAAGCCCCGTCATAAACTCCTTAGTGGCAGGATGCACGCCTCCTTCTCCCTGCACCGGCTCGACCATGATACCGATAGTGTTCTCTGAAACTGCCTCCCTAAAGGATTCCAGATCATTAAACTCTGCATAGGAGAAGCCGGGCGTCATGCCCCCAAAGCCGATCTGGCAGGCATTGTCAGGCTGTCCGGTGGCGCTCATTGCGCCAAAGGTTCTGCCGTGGAAGGACATTTTTGCCGTTACGATATTGTACTTATTGGGACCGTACTTTTCAACGCCGTACTTTCTCGCCATTTTAATCATAGCTTCATTGGCTTCGGCTCCCGAATTCTGATAAAAAATTTTATCCATGCCAATGGTGGTACATATCTTTTCCGCCAGCAGCGCCTGAGGTATGGTGTAGGGATAGTTAAAGGTATGTATCAGGTCCTGACACTGCTCCTGTATTGCCTTTACCACCTTCTCATTACAGTTGCCGGCGCTGTTTACCGCAATCCCCGCATAAAAATCAAGGTATGCGTCCCCGTCCGTGCTGTACATATACATATCCTTTGCAGTCTCAGCCACAAAGTCAAAACGCTCGTAGGTCTCAATGATATACCTTTTGGCCTTCGCCTTGATATCCTCTGCCGTTAATCCTGTATCTGCAAGCTTCATAACGTTTCACTCTCCTTTGATAAGTCCTTTTATCATTAAATAATCTTTGATCAGCTTCACGCAGTTATCCACGCCCACTCTTTCGCTGTTTAATGTGAGATCGTAATTTACCGGATTGGTCCAGTAATTTCCATGGGTGTAATATTTATAATAATCGGCCCTGTAAGCGTCCGTGTGTTCAATGGTGGCGCTGGCCACCTCCGGAGTCACTCCCATGTGCTCAATGGTTCTCTCCACGCAGAACGCCCTGGGCGCCTCAATATAAATGCTTACCACATTGGGCCTTCCCCGCAGAATCCAGTCCGCGCACTTTCCTACAATACAGCAGGATTCCGTATCCGCCAGATTTTCGATGATCTGCTTTTGATACTCAAACAGCTTATCATCCGACACAAACTTTTCATTTCTGGATATATAATTTCTGGAACGGGGCAGACCCTTAAGCAGGCTTGCAAAGCTGCCATGGGAGCGGATTTTCTCGTTTACCTCACTGAACAGCTGCTCGTCTAATCCGCTCATCTGAGAGGCCAGTGTGAGAATCCTGTTTTCATAGCAGTGAATTCCCAGCTCCGCCGCCAGCTTGGACGCAATTTCCTTTCCCCCGCTGCCAAAGCCTCTGGCAAAGGTAACTACAAAATTTTCCATCTTCCATCCTCCCTATCCTGCCATAAATCTGCTCAAAAATTCCCTGGTTCTGGGATTTTTGGGATTTGTGAACAGTTCCCTTGGATCGTCATCCTCCACAACAAATCCCTTATCCATGAAAATTGTCCTGGTGGACACATCTCTGGCAAAACCCATTTCATGGGTCACAATGATCATGGTAAGTCCGGTTTTCGCCAGCTCTTTCATAACGTTTAAAACCTCTCCCACCATCTCGGGGTCCAGGGCGCTGGTGGGTTCATCAAACAAAAGTACCTCCGGGTTCATGCACAGTGCCCTTGCGATGGCCACTCTCTGCTTCTGGCCGCCGGATAAATGCTCCGGGAAAGCATTGATATAGGGCGCCATTCCCACGGATTTCAAATTGGAAATAGCCCGGGCATAAGCCTCCTCCTTGGATATATGGAGCACTCTTCTGGTGCCCGCCATACAGTTTTCCAAAACATTCATGTTGTTAAACAGGTTAAAGGACTGAAATACCATCCCAACCTTGGCCCGGTAAGCGTTGATCTCCTTCTGCACATCCCGTATTTCCCTGCCGTGATAATAGATTTTCCCCACCGTCTGGTGCTCCAGGCGGTTGATGCAGCGCAGGAGGGTTGATTTTCCCGAGCCGGAAGAGCCCACAATACAAATTACCTCACCCTTTTTCACCGAAAAATCAATTTTTCGCAGGACCTCATGGCCGCCGAAGGATTTGCCAAGCTCTTCAATTTTTATGATATTATCTTCCATAACCTACACCTCCTATTGATTGTCCATGAATTCCACTGCGAGCACATAGTCCTTTTTCAACGCCATCTTCTTTTCCAAGTACAAAAAGAGCTTATTAAATAGGAAGCAAAGGACAAAATAGATGGCCGCAATAATCAAATATGACTCAAAATATTTATAGTAATTTCCTGCAACGGTCTTTGCTGTCATAAACAGCTCGGAAAGACCAATTACATTTAATACCGACGTCATTTTGAGATTGGTTAAAAACATATTTGCCATTTCAGGAATAATGTTCTTGAATGCCTGAGGCAGCACTACGGCAAACATAACCTTCATAGGTGACATTCCCAAGGCAAGGCCTCCTTCTCTCTGCCCCAGATCAATGGAGTTGATGCCTGCCCGGACGGTTTCTGCCATATAGGCTCCGGTGTTTAATAAGGTTACCAAAACAGCCGCTGCCATGACGCCGATCTCCACGTTTGCCTGGCGCAGGCCATAGTAGATTACCATGGCCTGCACGATCATAGGCGTATCCCGGAACAATTCCACATAAACGCTGCAGACTGCCTTTAAAATCTTAACAACACATTTCTTTACTATATTATCTTCCCGGCTCATGCGGATATCCTGTATGATACCCAGCAAAAATCCCATGACAAAACCGACGATAGTCCCCACTACAGCCACATACAGGGTGATCCAGGTTCCCTGCCAAAAAGAAGCTGCATATCTTTCCGCTAAAAATAGCATCCACCCTACTGTGCTTGTAGGGGTTTGCGCTGTAAGAAATCCAATCATAAGGCTACCTCCGGTATGTATATTTATTAGTTAGCTGCGGGCTGCAATTCGATGGCAAGCGACATCATCTCATCCATCTTTTCCTTATCCCACTCCAGTGCATCCATTGCGCCCTGAATTTTGTCTCTAAGCTCCGTGTCGTCCAGTCTTGTGGCAATACATACATTGGTCATGCCATTGTCATCCACAAAGCCCTTTCCTTCCTCAAAGGTAAGAATCACCAGATCTGTATTGGTAAGCAGCGCCGATTCCGCAGTGGGTTTGTCAATCAGAGCCGCATCTGCCACACCGTTGGACACCGCCATAAAACATTCCGCCGTAGTGGCGTAGTTGGCAGCTTCCACCCTGTCTGGAATCTGCTCCATCAAAGAAACCCAGCCCGTACCTGTCTGCGTGGTGACGGAAATGTTTCTGCCTGCCAGCTCCTCTAACGAGGTAATATTTTCCAGGCCGCTTCCCGCCTTCACCGTAAGGCAGTTATCCCTGTAATAGTAAGGAGTGGTAAATGCGTAGGAAGCTTCTCTTTCCGGCGTTTTGCCCATGCCTGCGATAATGCAGTCATATTCGCCGGAATCCATTGCCAGACCGATGGAATCCCACTCCACCTTGTGGATCTCCAGCTCCATGCCCAGCTGCTTGGCTATCATCTGGGCCATCATTACATCATAGCCATATGCGTAATAGCTGCTGCCGTAGATAGGCACTGCCGTGTCTCCATTGGAAACCTCTGCCGTCTCCTGGGTCCAGTTAAAGGGAGCATATGCACATTCCATGCCCACACGCAAAACTGCCGTATCTTCCTGGGCCTCCGCGCTTGAGCATCCTGCAAGCATACCTGTCGTCATAACCAGAGTCATAAGGAAAGCTACCATTTTCTTTTTCATAATTGTCTCCTCACTTTCTTTGTCCAGCCAAAAAAAGAACGGCGCATACTTATCGCTAAGTAAACGCCGTTGTTTTTCACGAGCTGTTCAATTGATGAAGTGAGTATAAACCCTGTGCGATATAATGTCAATGGCTTTTTTGAAAACACCTTTTTTTTGTTAAAAAATACAGTTTTTCTCAATGTTTTTTTCTTATTTTCTATTTATTTGATAAATAAATGCAGTATATCGCACTTCATTCATGCACTATAGTGAAATACGCACACGATTTTTAAGAGCTTGCTCCCTCTGTTTTGGTACTCATGGTTCCTGTCCGTATCAAATCTTACTGCGTCCCCCTCTTTGACACAGTAAGCCGTTCCTCCCACAGACAGGGTCAGCACCCCCTGCTCTACGATCACATACTCTTCGGTATTTTCTCCATGGGTGCCGCTGAAATAGGAGCTGCCCGGCTGGATTTCAAAGGTATACAGCTCTATATTGCTTTCCTTTTCATAGGGGAAATACGTGTAAACCTTATATTTATCCTGCAGCTCCTTTGTGGGAATCAGCTTTTCTTTGCTCACCCGGTATACCCTGTCCCCGGGGGTTTTCACCAGATCGGAAAGCTCCACCCGCAGGCCGCTTACAATTTTCCCCAATAGACTGATTGTGGGATTGGCCTCCTTTGCAAATCAGAATCTCCACTCCCCTTGTCTCCTTTGCTGTTTCATTATACCAGCTTTCCCTCAGGCTGCAATCCAATAAAACGCCGCAAAAAAGGATTGCCATTTTTACTTTATTCCAGTAAACTGTTAACATGGTAAAAAGAATATCTGCTGAAAGAAGGAAAAATTATGTTTGAAGCAATCGGTAACTTTATTTTGGAATTGGATAACGTAATCTGGGGCTGGTGGCTCATCATCCTGTTGTTTGGAACCCACATTTTTATGACGTTCCGCACCGGGTTTATCCAATGGAAATCCATCACCAAGGGAATCCGGCTCTCCGTGACAAAGGACCCCGACGCCGAGGGGGAAGTGTCCAATTTCGGCGCCCTCACAACGGCGTTGGCCGCCACCATCGGAACAGGCAACATTATAGGCGTGGGCACGGCAATCGCGCTGGGAGGTCCGGGAGCCGTTTTGTGGTGCTGGCTTTCCGGCGTATTCGGGATTGCCACAAAATATGCGGAATCACTGATTGCAGTAAAATACCGTGTGAAAAAGGCGGACGGACGTATGCAGGGCGGCGCCATGTACGCCCTCCAAAGAGGCTTGAAATGGAAAAAGCTGGGCGGCGTGCTGGGTATGATTTTTGCGGTCTTTGCCGGCTTCGCTTCCTTCGGCATCGGATGCGCCACCCAGGTAAACGCCATTGCCAATGTGGTAAAGACGAACACAGGCATACCGGGCTGGATTGCAGGCCTTGTGATTGCGGTGCTTACAGGCGTGGTTATCTTTGGAGGCATCCGCTCCATTGCCAACGTATGTGAAAAGCTGGTGCCCTTTATGGCTGTCTTTTATGTGGCAGGCTGCCTGATCATTTTAGGCATAAATTATGACTATATCATACCTGCCATCTCCACCATTCTGAGACTTGCCTTCAAGCCGGGAGCCGCTGCAGGCGGTCTTGTGGGAACCGGCATTATGATGGCCATGCGCTACGGCATCGCCCGTGGATTGTTTTCCAATGAGTCCGGCATGGGCTCTGCACCCATTGCGGCAGCTGCCGCCCAGACCCGGAATCCCGTCAGGCAGGCTCTGGTCTCCTCCACAGGCACCTTCTGGGACACTGTGGTGGTATGCCTGATGACCGGTCTTGTACTGGTGTCCACCATTATGAAAAACCCCTCTATCAACGCCGATGAAATCACAGACGGCGGTATTTTAACCACCCTGGCTTTTGACCAGATTCCCTATCTTGGTCCCATTATCCTGACCCTGGGTCTGATCTGCTTTGCTTTTTCCACCGTGCTTGGCTGGGCTTACTACGGAGAGCGCGCAGTGGAATACTTTGCAGGAAAGAAGGGATTAATTCCCTACCGTGTTCTGTATGTGGCCGTAGCCGCCATCGCGCCTGTCGTGACCCTGGACGTAGTGTGGGCGCTGGCGGATATCCTAAACGCCCTTATGGCCATACCAAATCTCCTGGCGGTGCTTTTACTGTCAAACGTGATTGCCCGGGAAACCAAGAAATACATAAACGATCTGGACGCCTGGGATGACACTCCCGTACCGGTCATTGACGACCAAAAAAGGGAAAAGACGGCGGACTGATTTGGTTTGAACTGGACTGATAAAAAAATTCTATTCTGGCACTTTTTATGATACCACTTTTGTTTATAATGTGATATAACGAAAGGGAGGTATCATTATGAAAAATCATATGGCACAAAAAATTGCACTGACCGGTCTTATGGCCGCTTTATCCTATGTAGTATTCACCTTTTTGCAGATAAAAATCTTTCTGCCCGGAGGCGACGCAACCTCCATTCATCTGGGAAATGCGGTCTGTGTGCTGGGCGCCCTGCTTCTGGGCGGCGTATACGGCGGCATCGGCGGCGCCATCGGCATGACCATCGGCGATCTGCTGGACCCCGTGTATGTGGTGTACGCCCCGAAAACCTTTATTCTGAAGCTTTGCATCGGTCTGATCACCGGGCTCATTGCCCACCGGATCGGTAAAATCAGCGAGGAAACCGATCACAAAAGGGTGCTTTTGTGGAGCAGCCTTGCAGCGGCAGGGGGCCTTTTGTTCAACGTAATTTTCGATCCCCTGGCCGGATACTTTTACAAGCTGCTCATTCTGGGCAAGCCTGCGGCAGAGATTACTCTGGTCTGGAACGTGGCCTCCACCTCTATCAACGCGGTGATTTCACTGATCGTATCGGTGGCAGTATATATGGCCCTTCGCCCCGCCATGAAAAAGACCGGGCTTTTAAACGACATGATTGGAAAAAAGAGGCTGGTATGATTAATTCTTTACAAAATCAAGGTACACAAAAAGGCGCGGCAGAAATTCCGCGCCTTGCTATGATTAACGATATTGCAGGCTTTGGACGCTGCTCCACCACAGTTTCGCTGCCTGTGATCAGCGCCATGGAGGTACAGGTCTGCCCTGTGCCTACTTCTATTTTATCCAACCACCTGGGCTTCCCTCTTTGTCATTTTGATGATTACACCCCGCATATGCGGGAATATCTGCGTCCCTGGCAGGAAATGGGAATCACCTTTGACGGACTTTACTGTGGTTTTTTGGGAAGCGCGGAGCAGTTTGCCATCGTGGAGGAGTTTCTGGATACCTTTCAGCCGGAGCTTTTTCTTTTGGATCCTGTTATGGGGGATCACGGCAAGCCCTACTCTACCATCACAAGGGAGCACTGCCTGCGCATGAAAAGCCTGATGGGCCGTGCAGATATCCTGACGCCCAATATCACGGAGGCATGCCTCCTTACGGATACTCCCTGCCGGGAAAGCGGCTGGACGGATTACGAACTTTTATCCCTGTGCGAAAGGCTTTCCAAACTATGTCCGGGCAAAATCGTCATCACCGGTCTTACGAAGGCCAGCCTTTTCATGAATTATATCTGGGAAAACAACAGCCACAGCGCCTATCTGGCTCCCGCCGCAGGAAGCAGCCGCCCCGGCACAGGGGATCTGTTTGCCTCCATACTGGCGGCAGACGCTCTGCACCACAGAGATTTTTACGCTTCCGTAAAAAAGGCGGCTGACTTTGTGGCTCTGTGCATCCAAGGCAGCGAGAGGGCAAATATCCCCGTGAGAGAGGGAGTTATTTTTGAGAAATACCTGGGAGAACTGATCCGGCAAAATCAGTCAAAATAAATTTCAACGCTGCCCATAGCGCAGTCCACATCAATCTGTCTTGCCGCGCCGTTGTCCACATACTGTTCTCTGGCCAGGCCGCTGTAGGCTCTGCCGCCGATCTCAACGCTTCCCATACCGCATTCTACCGCATAATTATAATCCTCTTCCCCCATCTCAAGATACATTTCCACACTGCCCATGGAGCATTGAATATCCCCATGCTCTGTCACATTGCCCTCCAGATAAAGATGTCCCACACCGACTTCTCCATCAAGCTGTCTCGCCTCAAGCTCATACACCTCAATCAGGCCAGCTCCCACACTCATGTCCAGCGTGTCCGCCTGCAGCCTCTGGGCTGTAATCTCCCCGGCGCCCGCTTCCAGAGAAATCTCCCCGGCATAAAGCTCCTCGATCTGAATGCTGCCGGCTCCCACACTCATGTCTGCGCTGTCTAAATAGACTCCCTGGGGAACATACAAGGTAATCTCGCAATTCTTTATCTCATCCCAGATATTCCCGTTTCGCAGCGCTTTCACATAAATAGTGTCGCCTTCCACATATCCCTGGAGGCTTTTCATATTTTTCGCCTCCAGATAAAAATCTGCGTCCGGGGACTGCTCCAGATAAAGCACGCAGCCCCCTATCTCTATGTCTAAATTGCGGATGTCTCCGGTCAGCGCATAACGCTCTACATCGCCCTCCAGGATATCATATCCATCCGCAAAAGGAATTGCATCCTCGATATCATAATATCCTTCGCCGCCGATCTGTTCCATGAGATCATCTCCCACTTCTCTCAGACCGCCAAGCTGCAGACGCACCCTTCCGCCAGTGATGGCCTCCACCGCATCCTGGATAGCAATTCTTCCTCTGGCGTTTCCCGCCACAATCCCAAGAATCAATCCCAGTACCACAAATATCAATGCTGTGATGGCACAGCCCTTCATAAACCTTTTCATTCTAATACCATACCTTTCTCATCCCGCCGTCTCTCGTCTTTCAGTCTGCCGTCATTCAGATGTTTCAGTCTTTCAGGCCGCCGGGGCGTTTTTGGGAGATTTCTTTTTAAACAGTCCTGCAATTCCCTTGCAGATAGCCGGCGTTGCAATACCGGCCATGGCCACTGTGAGCATCAGGAATAAAATCCCTACGCCGCCGCATACCAGTCCTCCTCCAATAAGCGCAAGCCCTGCCAGAGGGTCCGTAAACAGACACATAATACCCAAAACCAGCAAAAAAAGCAACACCGCAAAAAGAATTACCGCCGTAAGGCCAAATCCAAAAATCAACGCAAACCAGGCAGCCACGATTCCAAAAACCACGCCTATGACGCCGGATCCTACGCTTAATATCACAGGGGAAGCCAGAACACACAGCACTACAATCAAGGCTACCATGCCTGAGGACATTTTTTTGTCACTTTTTTCCACCGCCGTATTTGCAGACTGAGCGCTCTGCTGGTACTGTACCACCGCCCGGTCACTGGGAGCGCTTCTCTGATAGGAGGTATCTCCGTAACCATTTCCATACAGGTCTCTTTTGATATTCTCCGCCACCTTGGCAGGATTCCCCAGCGCCTCAATGACGTCCTGCTCATTCTCCGGGCCCGCGTCATTAAAATATTCATTGTAATATTGTAACGCCTCTTCTCTTTCTGCAGGTGAAATATTCTGAAGCAGGCTTTCTAACTGTCTCATAAAGTCAACTCTGTTCATATTGCCCTTTCCGGCGCATCAGCGCCTGTTCCTTTCCTCATCCTTGTTGCCAGCCGCTGCCGAAAAATCGATGCGGCCCTCAAAAAGTCCTGTCACTTTATCCGCATATCGTCTCCACTCGCTCTCATACAGCCTAAGCTGCGCCCAGCCTCTGCTGGTTACCTTGTAATACCTTCTGTTTCTTCCTGCGCATTCCATGTCATACACCTCAAGGCATTCATCCTTCTGCAGTCTCCGCAGAACAGGATATAAAGTGGACTCCGACAGCTCAATTACCTGACGAACCTCCTGGGTGATTTTATACCCATATGTTCCCTCCGGTTCCTTTGACACAACCGCCAGAACGATTGCATCCAGCAGAGCCGCGCCCGTATTAAATACCATGTCATCGCTCCTTACTCCAATATGAATTTTATAATATTATATGCCATATAATATCTGCTTTGTGTCTATACTATATAGCATATAATATTGTATGTCAATATATATTTGCCAAAGACATTCTAAAGATATCCTTAAGAAAGGCGGCGCCCCGAAACTGTCCGGAGCACCGCCTTTCTAAAGAAAATCTGCTATTTTTCCATTTTCCAGAAGAAGGCGCTGTAGCCTGGAAGTCTGCTTCCACCGCCAAAATCATGGGTTTCTCCGCTAATCAGATCTACCGCCGTGCCGCACCCAGCGTCAAAATGGGCCACAAACTCCTCCTGATCCGCATTTATTGCCACAAGCACTCTTTCCTCATCTGTTTTTCTCTCAAAAATACACTGCTTATTGGTCAGCAAAACAGAGCGGAAGCCGCCATAGTTCAAAGCCTTGGAATGCTTCTTCGCTTCACTGAGCCTGGAAATCCATTCTCCCAGCTCGTTCCACACAGGCTCCTTAAAGCAGGGGCGAAGGGCCGGATCCCCTTCTTCCTTCTTCGCCTTGGTTCCCCACTCGCTTCCATAATATACACAGGGTGTGCCAGGCATACCGAACAAAAGGGCATAGACTAACGGCAGATGCTTTTCATTGGTCAGAATGCTGGCAATCCGGGTTACATCGTGATTGTCCACAAAGGAGAGCAGATGCTTTCCCTTGTAAAGCGTCCAATCCTCGGGGCCAAACTGGCGCATCAGGGAATGATTGATCTCAAAGAGATTCATGCTGTTGAAACTGCTGTATAACCCCTTGTAGCACTCATAATTGGTGGCGGAGTGCAGCATCTGATCATTTACCAGACGGTTGTAATCTCCATGAATCATTTCCCCCACCAGATAAAAGTCCTCCTTTAACGTCTGCGTAAAGCTGCGCAGCCGTCTCACAAAATCCTCGTCCAGGCTGTAAGCCACATCCAGACGCAGCCCGTCAATATCAAATTCCTCCACCCACTGCTTTACGCTCTCAAAAAGGTAGGAAATCACCGCTTCATTGCGCAGATTCAGCTTTACAAGGCCGTAGCTTCCCTCCCAGCCCTCATACCAGAAGCCATCGTCATAGACGGAATTGCCGTTGAAATCGATCCGGTAAAACCAGTCCACATAGGGAGAATTCTCCCTGTTCTTCTTTACATCCAAAAAAGGCCCGAATCCTCTTCCTGCGTGATTGAACACACCATCCAGCACCACCTTGATGCCATTTTCATGAAGCGCTCTGCAGACCTGCCCAAAATCCTCGTTGGTGCCCAGCCGCACATCAATCTTCCGGTAATCTCTGGTATTGTAGCCATGGGAATCCGATTCAAAGACAGGCGAAAAATAAACTGCATTGATCCCCAGCTTTTTCATATGAGGAATCCACTCCTCCACCTTTTTGATGCGGTGCTCCAGCCTGCCGTCGTTTTCAAAGGGAGCGCCGCTAAATCCCATAGGATATATCTGGTAAAAAACACTTTCGTAAGCCCACATTTCTTTTCATCCTTTCTTTCTTTTCTCATTGTGCGATTCGGATAACTTCCATTGACCAATTCAGTATCATTGCAGCTTTGCCTGCAGGCTTTTTTACCCTTCCACTGAATCAAATGTCATTTTTTTGGCGCCGGATTCCGAGAAATCCACCAAATCCACAGAGTTATCCACATATACACACTTGTCATTTTACCATTTTTCCAATGTCATTTCCATACTTTTTTGATGTCAGTTCAGCCATCAAAGCCAGGAATCCCAGAAGCGCTCCACCCTTCCGGCTACGGTATGCAGACTGACCTCCTGGAAATACTCCCATTCTCTGGGAAAAAGCCTGTTATAGCCGGGCTGGAGAAAGCGTTCGTCCAAAAGCGCCACAATGCCCACATCCTCCGCAGTGCGTATCACACGGCCCGCCGCCTGCAGCACCTTATTCATTCCCGGAAAACGATAAGAATAATCAAAGCCGTTTTCACCCATTTGGTCAAAATAGTTTTTCAAGATTTCCCTCTCGCTGCATACCTGAGGCAGACCAGTTCCCACTATGACAGCCCCGATAAGGCTATCCCTCTTTAAATCAATCCCCTCACCGAAAATGCCCCCAAGCACACAAAAGCCAATTAAAATCTTCTCCTCCTGGCCGCTGTCCCCACTTTCCGTAAATCTGGCCAAAAACGCTTCCCGTTCCTCTTCTCTGCGGTAATCACTCTGCAAAATACACTCCCTGGTCTCATCCGCAAAATGCTCCTGATATTTTTCATACACCTCCTGTAAAAAGGAATAGGAGGGGCAGAACACCATATAATTTCCATGCCGGTTTTTTACGATCTCATCAATATATCTGGCAATGTTAAAAAATTCCTCCTCCGATCTTCTGGTATATCTGCTGGTCACATCCCCCGCAATAAACAGCCCCCTCTTTTCAGAATGAAATACCGTTTTCGCATACACCTCATAATCCTCACTGTCTCCTCCCAGCAGTCCCTTGTAATATTGTATGGGAAGAAAGGTGGCGGAAAAGAGAATGGTGCTTCTGCCTCTAAGCATACACTCCTTCAGATTCTCCCGTGGATTCACGCAGAAAAGCTTGATCAGAAACCTGCCATCCTGCGCAAGCAAGGTGTACTTTACATAATGCTCATCAAGGCGCTCATAAATATCCAGAAAATGACTGACCTCAAAGAAAAAGTCAAGAAGCCTTTCCCGGACCGGAGGCGCCGCCTCCTCCTGCTCATCCAGGTATTCATCCAGCACAGAATGCAGGCGCGTCAGCGCCTGCACAAAAGAGTCCACGCTGTCTATCAGCCTGTAGTCCTCACATTCCCGTTTCAAAGCCAAAAGCTCCTTGTTGCACCGGTCCAGGTGATACTCCAGCTTTTCTCCATACCCCTGTCTTGTGAGAACGCTTACTGCTCCCCTCCCCCCTTTGGAGAAATCCGTATCCTCTTCCCCAAAGGCTTTTTCCTCCCTCTCCCGTTCCATAACCGACATATTTGTCATATCCAGTGTCAGCTGTCCCTGTACTTGATTTTCTCTATGCTTTTTCTCTCTTTCCGACATAGCTGTCTGTTTTACTTCCCGCCTGATTTCCAGAAAATCTTCCTTTACAAGAACCGCGCTGTACATCTCTCTGCCTCTTTCCAGAAGATTGTGGGCCTCGTCAATCAGGAAAATATATTCTCCGTGAACCCCATCCCCGAAAAAGCGTTTCAAATAAACATGGGGATCAAACAGATAATTGTAATCACATATCACACAGTCCGAAAACAGGCTCATATCCAGGCACATTTCAAAAGGGCAGACCTGATGCCTCTTTGCATATTCCTCGATTTTTTCTCTGGTAAAGCTCTCCTCATTCACCAAAAGATCATATATGGCATCGTTAATACGGTCGTAATGTCCTTTTGCATAAGGGCACTTCTCCGGATTGCACTCCATTTCCTCCAAAAAACATATTTTTTCCTTTGCAGTGAGTATTACGCTTTTCCATCTAAGCCCCTTTTGACGCAGCAGGTTCAAGGTATCCTCCGCCACGGTTCTGGTAATGGTTTTCGCCGTCAGGTAAAAGATTCGGTCCGCCATCTGCTGTCCCACAGCCTTTATGGAAGGAAATAGGGCCGCGATCGTTTTGCCTGTTCCTGTGGGTGCTTCCAGAAACAGCTTTTTTTTATGATATATGGTTCTGTACACATGGGAAACCAGATCCCTTTGCCCCTCTCTATAGGAGAAAGGAAATTCCAGTCCGGCGATGGATGCCTGGCGTGTCTCCTTCCACTGCCAGGCATAATCCGCCCACCTTCTGTAATCCTCCAAAAGCCCCAGGAACCAGCTCTCCAGCTCCTCAAAGGTATAACCCTCATAAAAGTAGCGGATATCTTCTGTTTCAAGGTTACAGTAGGTCATCCTCACCCTGAGCTTTTTCTTTTTCTTCTGCAGGGCATACAGATAACCATAGCACTTTGCCTGGGCTGCATGGACGGGCACAGGGCCCTTCATTCTTGCCACATCCCGATAGGTTCCCTTGATTTCATCGATGACTGTCTCCTTGTCATTGTCGATGATTCCATCCGCCCTTCCTTCCACTACCAGCGTATACTGCTCTGTCTCCCAGGAATGGCGCAAGGAAACCTCCGCTTGGTAATCCGCCCCCATCCTCCGCTGAATCATGCGGTGAATACGGCTTCCCTCCTGCATGGCATTGTCGGGAGCTGCCGTGCGTCTGTTGTCAATATCCCCGCAGCGCAAAAGAAATTCCACCAGACCTCTGACAGATATCCGTATTTCCTTCTCACACTGCTTTCCTCTCTCCATAGCGATCTCCACATCCAATCCAAAAATAAGACTCCCCATGTAGATAGTACCCTATCTCACACGGGGAGTCAATTTTACTTTTACCGCTGCCAGCCTATCAGCAGGCAATCGCATATTCTTTCAACATTTTTTCAAGCGCTTCATTATAGCCGTCATAGGATACCGTCAGCGGTTTTGTAAAGTCCAGACCGTATACTCCAAGAAATGACTTAGCATCTACTGTATACCGATTGTAAAAGATATCGATATCAAAATCACATTTGGTAGTTACATCAACAAAGTGCTGGACTTCATCTGGTGTTAAGCGAATTGTCCTTGTCATAATTATCCTTCCTTTCCAATCCTTACAACTACTACCATTGAAACAATTATACCCAAAAAAAGCCAAATGTAAAGATATTTTTCTTCCCCCGCTTTTTTACCAAATCACACACTTTTCACAGATATCTCCGTTTTGCCTTTTAAAAAAAACAAAATCCACGGCCCTTTTGTAAATTTTGCACACACACCGCTTTACCACGCTACAAAGGAAATCCATATTTTAGCATAATTTATTGAAATTCCACCATATATTCTTGGAATCTAAGAGGCAGCATATTTTGCTGCAGCTTTCTGTTTTCCCGCCCCTCAACAGCTATTTTATGGCAGAAGGTGCGGAAAAGTTCCTGGTATTCCCGTTCTTTTTTCGACAGTCCCCAGTCCTCTGTGCCGTTAAATCCCAGTATTTCCGCATCTTCTCTCACCAGATACCATTGCTTTTTCGCCGGATGTATCCCAAATAGGCCCCTGGCCTCATCGTAAATCATAAAATTTTCCAAGGGCATTCTGTCGGCAAAATGGGGCATCAAAAAAGTAAGCAGATTGTTTTTGGGTCCTATCCTTGCGAAAAGGACGCCGTTTTCCAGCTCCTGGAAACGCAGAAAGCCCCGCAAATGCTGATTTTCGTTGTTGGCGCCTCTTGCAAGGCAAAACGCAAGATTCACCCAGTCATCCGCCAGATTGTCAAACAAATGCCCTCTGGCGCACCTGGCTTTCAGTCCCGCCGCAACCGTCTGATAAACCGCCTGCGCCTTTTTTTCATGAGAGGAAGAAAGGGCAAGGCAAAGCATCAGGTAATCCTCCTCCCCAAACTGTTTTTTCAGCGTGTTCATCACCTTAAACGTCTTTTCCCTGTGGGGAATCACAGATACATGCTCGGCAAATAGAAACAGCTCCTCACTGAGACTGATTCTGGTATCCCGGGGATTTTGTTTTTCTTCATATGCAGTAAAAATCGCGGTAAAAATCCCCTCCAGAGAATCCTCACATTGATATACCCTCAAGCCTGCACCTCCAGTCTTTCATTCTTCTGGTCTTTTGTTCTTTCGGTCTTTCGTTCTTTCGGCCTTTCATTCTTTCGGCCTTTCATTCTTTCGGCCCCCCGCCCTATGCTACAGCTGTCCCAGTGCTGCCTGAAGCTGCTCTTCTGGCTTTGGGGGCCGTCCAAAGGCTCCGTCGTCAAAAAGCGACATCTGCCTGTAGCTCATCCCGTCGCTGCCAAACCGGATACGTTCCTGCGCATCTGTCAGATTCCGCACAATGTAATCCTCGTCCAGCTTTACCGGATACATCATCCTGCCGCAGCAGGTGATGAAATAGACGGCCCTTTTTAACACAACGCCTATTTTCTTTAAATCCCCAAAATTGAGATTTGCCTTTCTTCTGGCCGCCACAATGCGCTGCGCGCTCTTTACGCCGATTCCAGGCACCCGAAGCAGCTTCTCATAGGGCGCTTTGTTGATCTCTACAGGAAACTGTTCCAGATGCCGCACCGCCCAGTCCTCCTTTGGGTCAAGCATCACATTAAAGAAGGGGCGGTTCTCGTCTAAAAGCTCCTCCGCCCGAAAGCCGTAAAAGCGAAGCAGCCAGTCTGCCTGATACAGCCTGTGCTCCCGCAAAAGAGGCGGGCCCCCGGGCAGCGCAGGGAGGCAGGCGTCGTCGTTTACCCGCACAAAGGCCGAGTAAAACACTCTCTTTAGTGCAAATTTTTCATATAAGCTCTGGGCCACATTCAAAATCTGATAATCGCTTTCAGGGGTTGCGCCGATAATCATCTGCGTAGACTGTCCGCCGCTTACAAACCGGGGCGTATTCCCGTAGACTGCCAGCTCGTTTCTGCTTTCCTGAATACCGTTTTGTATCATACGCATGGGGGCCAGGATATTCTTCCGGTGCTTGTTGGGCGCCAGCGCCCGCAGCCCCTCCGCCGTGGGCAGCTCCAGATTGACGCTCATTCTGTCCACAAGGTAGCCAAGCCGCCGTATCAGCTCTCCATCCGCCCCCGGGATGGCCTTTACATGGATATAGCCCCGAAAGTGATACCTGTTTCGCAAAAGCCATATGGTCCTATAAATCAATTCCATGGTAAAGGTGGGGCTCTTCCATATTCCGGAGCTCAAAAAGAGACCTTCAATATAATTTCTCCGGTAAAATTCCATGGTGAGCGTACAAATTTCCACAGGGGTGAAGGTTGCCCGGGGCACATCATTGGAGCAGCGGTTTTTACAGTATTTACAATCATAAATGCACTCATTGGTAAGCAATATTTTCAACAGGGAGATACATCTGCCGTCGCTTGCAAAGCTGTGGCAGATACCGCCCGCCACACAGTTTCCCAGGCCAGCGCCGTCTCCCTTCCGGTCCACACCGCTGGAGGTACAGGCCACATCATACTTTGCGGCATCCGCCAAAATCCCTAATTTCTCCATCAGGGGCATACCCTTGATTTCTTCCGGATATTCCATGTTTCCCTCCATCCAAATACAAACATTTGTTCTGGTTATAGATTAGCACATATGTTCTGGTTTTGCAAGGAAAATTTCAACGCAGCATTTATAAAAAACTATTGCAAAACAGCCTGAAAAGAAGTTAAATAATAGAGTGAACAAATATCCATTTAAGAAAGCAGGAGCAATTTTATGTCAAATTTAATTTTACCGCCCGGCTACCACTCGGAGCTGAATCTGTACAAGACACAGGCCGCCATCAAAACCGTGAAGGATTTTTTCCAGTCTCTGCTGGCGGAGCGGCTGCATCTTCTGCGTGTGTCCGCGCCTCTTTTTGTAGATCCGGCCTCAGGTCTTAACGACAATCTAAACGGCGTGGAGCGTCCCGTCACCTTTGATATCAAATACCAGGGGAGCAGGGAGGCCGAGATTGTACAGTCTCTGGCAAAATGGAAGCGTTACGCCCTGAAAAAATATGGTTTTTCCGTGGGAGAAGGCCTCTATACAGACATGAGCGCCATCCGCAGGGACGAAGAGGCAGACAATATTCATTCCATTTACGTGGACCAGTGGGATTGGGAAAAAATCATTGCCAGAGAGGATCGCAACGAGGATACCTTAAAGGAAACCGTCCGCACGGTTTATAAGGTGCTGCGCAAAACAGAGAAATATATGTCCATACATTTTGACTATATTGAGGAAATTCTTCCCCACGATATTTTCTTTGTGACCACAAGAGAGCTGGAGGAAATGTTTCCCGAATACACTCCAAAGGAAAGAGAATATTTTATCGCAAAGGCCAAGGGCGCCGTATGTATTATGCAGATCGGAGATGATCTGGAAAACGGCAAGCCCCATGACGGCCGCGCTCCCGACTATGACGACTGGAGTCTCAATGCGGATATTGTGGTCTACTATCCTGTTTTGGATATCGCCCTTGAGCTTTCCAGCATGGGCATAAGAGTGGATAAAACAGCGCTGCTTAGGCAGCTTGAAAAGGCCGGCTGTCCTGAACGGGCGTCTCTTCCCTTCCACAGGGCTGTTATCAACGAAGAGCTTCCCTTCACCATCGGCGGCGGCATTGGCCAGTCCCGTATTTGTATGTTTTTCCTGCGAAAGGCACATATCGGAGAGGTTCAGTGCTCCATCTGGCCCGAAGAAATCACAAGATGCGCCGAAGAAAACGGACTGCAGCTTTTATAGGCTTCCCATTCTGAATACGGAAAGAAACACGGGATTATTTATGATACGGGCAATATTTTTTGATGTGGATGGCACTTTGCTCTCTCACATAACAAGAAGGATACCGCACGATACGGAACAAATCCTGATGCGGTTAAAGGAACACGGCATAAAAATATTTATGTCTACCGGCAGGCATCCTGCCGAGCTGTTAAAGCTGCCGGTAAACAATATAAAATTTGATGGATATATTACCTTAAACGGACAATTATGTCTGGATGATATGGGGCATATTGTATTTGGGACGCCTTTTAATAAAGAAATCACAGACAAATTGGTTGCATTTTTTGAGTGTAAAAAGCATCCTCTGGCATTGATTGAAGCAGAAAGAATCTATATCAATTTTATCGATGATACCGTATGCAGGGCACAGGAGAGTGTTTCCACGCCAGTGCCTGAAATTGCCTCATATGAAAACGGACTGATTTACCAGGCTACCACTTTCTTAAAAAGGCAGGAGGAGCCATTATTGGAGGCATATCTGCCTCAGGGCTGTAAATTTGCCCGATGGAGCGATGTGGGAGTAGACATCATTTCCGCAGAAGGCGGCAAAGCAAAAGGAATTGAATATTTCTGTCACCTCTATGGAATACGCCAAGATGAAGTTATGGCCTTTGGCGATGCGGAGAATGATATGGATATGTTAAAATTTGCTCAAATCGGCGTGGCAATGGGCAACGCCCACGACTGTGTAAAAGAAATTGCAGACTATGTGACTTCTGATGTGGATCAGGGGGGAATCAAAAACGCAATCGAGCATTTTCAAATCGTTCCTTAAAGCCTAAGCGCCTCAAATACTGACTACCAGCGAGAAGCCTGCCATATGCCAAACTTCTCGTTGGTAAAGGTCTGTTCATATCCGTTTTCTTCCATAAATTCCAAAAGCAGCTTCCACTTTTCATCCTCTTTGATCTCATCAATCCGCTTTTGATCCACTCCAAGCTCTAAAAGGGCCTCCTCTCCTCCCTCCAGATAACGCACAAACTGATTTTCCAAAATAACCACAGGAAATACTCCGCTCTCCTGCGCCTCCTTCCTTGTCTGCTTAAGCGCCTGTTCCATGGCTTCTGCGCTGTAGGAACGCAGATCCGGCCAGGGATTAAAGGCTGCCGGCATCTGCAGATAATAGGACAACGCCGGAATCTGCCCGTAAAGGATTACCTCCCTGCCCCGCAGATGGTTTTCCTCCACATAATCCGTGATGGAGCCAAGCCACGCCGCCTTCTGGGGGCTCATTCCTATGCCCGAAAGCACCTGATTGTTTTCCACCCTGGCGCTCACATCTTGCACCCCCGTGGCCTCCGCAAATACAAAGCAGAGGCCAAACAGACCGCTTTGAAACAAAAACATGGCAAGAAAGGCTGCAAGAAGCCCCTTCAGGGGAAAACGGGAAAGGGCCAGCTTTTTTATGCGAAAAGGCTTTTGATTCTTTAAGAAACGCCCGCACTGCCAGAGGGTAAAGGGAGTCGCCACAAACAGATTGTTCAGGCTGGGGTACACTCCGTTGTTGCTTCCGATAGAGGTAAGAAGCACCACAAGAATCATCATGCCGCTTACCAGCTTCTCGGGAAGCGGACACCCTTTATCCAAAATGCGTATGAACGCTATGAGCATGGACAGCATTAAAAACAAAACCCCCGGGCGCAGCATGGAGCCATAGCTGTAAAACTCCAGGGAGCAAAAGCCCCTATAATACAGCCAGCCCAGCATGGCGGCAGACAAAAGGATACAGACCACTCTGCCGGCCTTCTGCAAAAAAGGATGCACTGAAAGCACCTGAAAGAGAATCATTGCCACCGCCCCGATGACGCCGATCCGGATGACCCAGTAGAGGTTCTCCACATAGACCCCAATAAGCCCCATCAGCATGGAGGAAGCTTTGTAATCCGTGGCATTGTCCGTCATGGCAAACAGCCGCAAAATTCCGGATACATAAGCGTCCAGTCCGTACCGGAGGTGGATGTAGGCAAGAAATGCCAAAAGAGCCAAAGCATATCCCAAAAGACACCAAAGGGTATCCTGAAACGCCTTTCCAAAAATCCTTCCTCCTTTTTCCCCCTTACTTCTGCCACCCAGCACGGCATAAGCCCATACCGCCAGAATCATAGCCGCCTGGGGAAGATTGGAAAAACGCACAAACACATTGACCCCCAGACAAACTCCCGCAAGAGCCAGACACCAGGGCCTTTCCTTTACCAGTCCCTCATATAAAAGAACCACACAGCCAAAAAACAAAAGATAGGTGAGATAATTGTACAAAAGAGCCGTCGGGCACCAGCAGAGGCTCACAGCGGCCAGCTCTCCCAAAAAGGCTGTAAAATTCCCAATGCCCAGCTTTTTTGTGCAGAAAAGATATCCTCCCACAGCCAGCAGGCTCACAGACAGACCCGTATAAAAATTCATGCCCGCAAGGCTTCCTGCAAAGGGAAGCTTTGTGAGCAGATTTCCCACAGCGTTTGCAAAATAGGTGGAAAAAAGCCACATGGAATCCATATGCTCCAGCCCCATATACTGGAAATTAGCATAATTATAGCCCGTGTCCCAAAGGTCAAGCCCCCATGTAATATGGCGCAAGGGATAAAGCACCAAAATCAGGATAAAAATAAGGGAAAACACCTTTTCCTTTTTCACTTTTCTCTTCACGATAACCTCCAAATCTGTCCGGCCCAAAATCTCTTAAGCCTGCTTTTCCCCAGCCGCAAAGACTCCATCAAGCCTTTGTATGGCCCCCCCGGCCGCTTTCCCCGGCGCAGTTTTCAAAAGAAGCCCTAAAAATCCTCTGGTAAAAAGCTCCCTGAGCGCGTCTGCCAAAACGCCGCAGAAAAATACTGCCACCGCCGCCAAAAGGGTATAGCCCACCACTCTTACCGGAGTATTTGCCGCTTCCGCTCCCAGCCAGGCCTGCCAGGCATATCTGACGCCTATATTTTCATGGAGCAGATAAACGCCCAGGGTATAGGGAGCAATTCTAAGAACAGCCCCAGCTGCCTTTCCCGATATCCTGATCTGTAAAAACAGGCAAAACAGCCCTACAGATGCAAGAAAGGGGAACAAATGATTATATTCTGTGGAAATCTTTAAGATCAGGCCAAAGCTGCCCGTTTTCAGATATCCAAAACGAAGCAGGGCTATTTCCGCCAGAATGCCAAGACAGCCTGCGGCATAAAGACAAAGGCTCCTTGCCTTCTTCCCAAGGAGAGGGAAGCCGAATCTGCGGATATAGGCCGCCGTCAAAAATACGCAGAGATACCAGAGAACATCGTATCCCTGACCGTCTGTCTCCAGCCGAAAGGGAAGAATGGATTTTAACAGGCAAAAGAAAAACAGCAAGACCAAAAGCGCCGTCTTAAGCTGATTTTTGCTCATCCTGCGCACTCCCATCCCAATCAGGGGCAGCGCCGCATACAGAAAAACATATACAGTCATAAACCAATAGTGATTCATGGATATGGGGAACAAAAGGGTAAGAAAATAATGGATGTCCGCCTCTTCCAAAGGAACGATTCCAAACACCCTCGCCAGCATGCCGATACCAACAGAGTAAACCCACACCTGCAGCATAAGCCGCAGAAGCCTGCTTGGCTTAAAGCTGGACTCACACAGAAAGTAACCGCTGATCAGCATATATACATTTACCGCCACAAGGCAGAACCCTTCCAGCACCCATGCCGCAATTCCTGCGCCGGTCATTGTCTCCTGCGTCAAATCTCCCAGCAGATTGCCCTTTCCCAGATAGTGCAGCGTCACCACCATCATCATGGCGATACACCGCAGCAGCTCCAGATTGGCCATCCTGGGCTTTTTTACAACCCTTTGTTGTTTTTCCATGCCTGCTTCCTTATCCTTCCATGGTCTTTTTGGTATCATTCTACACTCTTTTTAGGACTATGGGAAGATATTTCCGAATTTTCCCAAGAAAAAGGAGCCTTGCCACGCTGAACAATTCAGCCGCACATAGCTCCTTCCTTTGGCCTGCTTGATACAGGCTCTCTTTTTTCCTTACTGTACTGCCAGATTGGAATAGCCCATCAGGCTTTCATCCACGGCTCTGGCCGCCTCCCTTCCCTCACGGATTGCCCAAACCACCAGAGACTGCCCTCTGTGCATATCCCCTGTGACAAACACTCTTTCTGCACTGGTCTGATAGGCTCCGGCAGCGGTTTTTACATTGGTGCGCTCATTCAGCTCCACGCCGAAGGCCTCCGCCACATATTTCTGAGCCCCCAAAAAGCCTGCCGCAATCAGCACAATATCCGCATCCAGAATCTGTTCGCTTCCCGGCACCTCCTGCATCTTCATCCGTCCGCTCTGGGCGTCCTTCTCCCAGGAAAGCTTTACGATCTTTACCGCCTTCAGGCTGCCGTTTTTATCCTTGATAAATTCCTTCACGGTAGCCTCATAAATGCGAGGGTCGTGACCATAGACTGCAATAGCCTCCTCCTGGCCGTAATCGGTCTTGCATATCTTAGGCCACTCGGGCCAGGGATTATCTTCAGCCCTCTGATCCGGAGCCTTTGGCATCATCTCGATCTGGGTCACAGACTTTGCGCCATGCCTTATGGCCGTACCCACACAGTCATTTCCGGTATCTCCTCCGCCGATAATCACCACATGCTTTCCCTTGGTGTCCACGTAGGCCTTATCCTCAAAATTAGAATCCAAAAGACTTTTGGTGTTTGCCTTCAAAAAGTCCACCGCAAAATAAATGCCTTTTGCATCCCTTCCCGGCCCATTGATATCCCTGGGATTGGAAGCGCCGCAGGCTAAGATCACCCGGTCAAACTCCTGAAGCAGGCTCTGGGCCTTAATATCCTTTCCCACATCCACGCCGGTGCGGAAGACCACGCCTTCCTCCTCCATGATCTTACGCTTTCTCTCCACAATGTGCTTTTCCAGCTTCATATTGGGAATCCCATACATCAAAAGCCCGCCGATGCGGTCGGAACGCTCAAACACGGTCACCAGATGTCCCCGCCTGTTGAGCTGATCCGCAGCCGCAAGGCCGGAAGGGCCGCTTCCGATAACGGCCACCTTCTTGCCCGTGCGCACCTTGGGGGGATTGGCTCCTGCAAGGCCTTCCTCGTAAGCATTTTCAATGATCGCATACTCATTTTCCTTGGTAGAGACAGGGTCCCCATTCAAGCCGCAGGTACAGGCGGCCTCGCATAAAGCGGGACACACCCGGGAAGTAAACTCAGGAAAATTATTTGTCTTTTTCAGGCGGTAGTAGGCCTGACGCCAGTTTCCCGTATATACAAGATCATTCCACTCCGGCACCAGATTGTGCAGCGGGCAGCCGCTGGCCATGCCGCAGATCATCATCCCCGCCTGGCAGAAAGGAACGCCGCACTCCATGCAGCGGGCCCCCTGGAGCTGCTGCTTTTCCCGGGGCAGATGCTGGTGGAATTCGTTGAAATGCCTGATTCTCTTTTTCGGGTCCTCAGACAGGCTGACTTCCCTTTTATATTCCATAAAACCGGTTGGTTTACCCATTCTTCTAACCTCCTATTTTACTTTCTGGTATTGGCATAAAATGCTTCTATCTGCGCCTGCTCCGCGCTTAAGCCCTTTTCCTCCATCTGGACAATGGTCTTTAGCACACGGGCATAGTCGTGAGGAATGATCTTTTTGAATTTCGGCAGATATTCCCCGAAATTATCCAAAACCTCCTTGCCCTTTGCGGAATTGGTCAAAGCCACATGCTCCTGAATCATGGTCTTTAACTCCAGCACATCGTATTTGGAGGTAATCTCCTCGGAGGACACCATCTCCTTGTTGAGACGCTTATAGAGATCGTTGCCCTCGTCCAGCACATAGGCGATGCCGCCGCTCATGCCGGCTGCAAAGTTCTTGCCCGTGCCGCCAAGCACCACCACCCGGCCGCCAGTCATATATTCGCAGCCATGGTCGCCCACGCCTTCCACTACGGCAATGGCTCCGGAATTACGCACGCAGAACCGCTCTCTCGCCACACCGTTGATGAACGCCTTGCCGTTTGTGGCTCCGTAGAGAGCCACATTGCCGATTATGATGTTTTCCTCCGCCTTAAACCGGCTTGCCTTGGGCGGATACACGATAAGCTTTCCGCCGGAAAGGCCCTTGCCGAAATAGTCGTTGCTTTCGCCCACAAGCTCAAGGGTCAGGCCCTTTGGAATAAACGCGCCGAAGGACTGTCCGCCCGCCCCTCTGCACAGCACCCGGTAGGTATCCTCCTCCACATCATCCCCCAGCTTTCTTGTGATTTCACTGCCGAGAATGGTGCCGAAGGCCCTGTCCGTATTGGACACATCCACCTCTATGCTTCTCTTGGTCTTTGTCTCTATGGCCTTCCCCAGCTGCTTTAACAGCACTCTTTCATCCAGGGTTTTTTCCAGCTCAAAGTCAAATACCTGCTTGGGATCAAAGGTAACCTTCTGCTTTGTATTTTCATAGGGATTGGAAAGTATCATGCTCAAATCTATCTTTTTCTGGCTCTCTGTCAGGTTTTCCTTCACCTTCAAAAGATCGGTCCTGCCCACCAGTTCATCCACGGTCCGCACACCCAGCGCCGCCATATACTCCCGCAGCTCCTGAGCGATAAAGCGCATAAAATTCTCCACATATTCAGGTTTTCCCTTGAAATTCTTGCGAAGCTTTGGATTCTGGGTAGCCACGCCTACCGGACAGGTATCCAGGTTGCACACTCGCATCATCACGCAGCCCATGGTCACCAGGGGAGCTGTGGCAAAGCCAAACTCCTCCGCTCCAAGAATCGCTGCGATGGCCACATCCCGTCCGCTCATCAGCTTGCCGTCCGTCTCAATGCGCACCTTGTTTCGCAGACCATTCATGATCAGGGTCTGATGTGTCTCCGCAAGCCCCAGCTCCCAGGGCAGTCCCGCATTGTGAATGGAGCTTTTAGGAGCGGCGCCGGTGCCTCCATCATAGCCGGAAACCAGCACCACCTGCGCGCCCGCCTTGGCCACTCCGGCCGCCACAGTGCCCACGCCGGACTCGGACACCAGCTTCACGGAAATCCTTGCCTGGGTGTTTGCGTTTTTCAGGTCATAGATCAGCTGGGCCAAATCCTCAATGGAATAAATATCATGATGAGGCGGCGGCGAGATCAGGGACACGCCGGGCGTGGAATGTCTTGTCTTTGCAATCCAGGGATATACCTTGCCTCCGGGCAGGTGTCCGCCCTCTCCGGGCTTTGCCCCCTGGGCCATCTTGATCTGAATCTCCTTTGCGCTGACCAGATAGCGGCTGGTGACGCCAAAGCGTCCGCTTGCCACCTGCTTGATGGCCGAGCAGCGGTTTTCCCCATCCGGCCCCTGTGTGAGTCTCTCCAGCTCCTCTCCGCCCTCTCCGGAATTGCTTTTGCCGTGGAGTCTGTTCATGGCGATAGCCATGGTTTCATGGGCTTCCTTGGATATGGAGCCATAGGACATAGCCCCTGTCTTAAACCGGGTGACAATGGATTCCACCGGCTCTACTTCCTCAATGGGAACGCCCTTTTTCGGATAGTTAAAATCCATAAGCCCCCGCAGGTTCATCACAGAGCTTTCATCGTTGATCATGGCCGTATACTGCTTGAACATCTTATAGTCGCCGCGCTTTGTGGACTCCTGAAGCATATGGATGGTAGCCGGATTATACAGATGCTTATCTGCGCCGCTGCGCATTTTGTGATGTCCCGGGCTGTCAAGGGTCAAATCGGTGGAAAGTCCCAGGGGATCAAAGGCCATGGAGTGGAGCTCATCCACCTGCTTTTCAATGTCCTTCAGGGTAATGCCGCCCACCCGGCATACCGTATTGCTGAAATATCTGCTGATTACCTCCGGCGCAATGCCGATAGCTTCAAAAATCTGAGAGCCCTGGTAGGACTGTATGGTGCTGATGCCCATTTTGGAGGCGATCTTTACAATGCCGTGCAGCACTGCGTTGTTATAATCGTTCACCGCCGCATAGTAGTCCTTATCCAGCATATGATTGTCGATCAGCTCCTTTATGCTTTCCTGAGCCAGATAAGGGTTGATGGCGCAGGCGCCATAGCCCAAAAGAGTGGCAAAGTGGTGCACCTCCCTGGGCTCCCCGGATTCCAGAATCAAAGCCACTCTGGTTCTTTTCTTCGTGCGTACCAGATATTGGTTCAATGCGGAAACCGCTAAAAGGGAGGGCATGGCAACATGGTTTTCATCCACCCCCCTGTCCGAGAGGATCAGCACGTTGACGCCGTCTCTGTAGGCTCTGTCCACCTCCACAAACAGTCTGTCAATAGCCCGCTCCAGGCTGGTATTTTTATAATAGGTAATGGGCACCACCTCCACCTGGAAGCCCTCCGCCTTCATATTTTTGATCTTTAATAAATCTATGTTCGTCAAAATAGGGTTGTTCACCTTCAAAACATTACAGTTTTTGGGCGACTCCTCCAAAAGGTTTCCCTCTGTGCCGATGTAGACTGTGGTGGAGGTCACGATCTCCTCCCGTATGGCGTCGATGGGCGGATTGGTCACCTGTGCAAACAGCTGCTTAAAGTAATGAAACAGCGGATGATAGGTTGTGCTCAAGACCGGCAGCGGCGTATCCACACCCATGGCGGCAGTAGCCTCCCCGCCGTTCTTTGCCATGGGAAGGATACTGGTCTTTAGCTCATCATAGGTGTAGCCGAAGGCCTTCTGCATTCTCTGACGCTCTTCGGAAGTATACTCCGGCACTCTCTGGTTGGGAATGTGCAGGTCCTTAAGCTCCACCAGATTGTTGTCCAGCCATTCTCCGTAAGGCTGGCGGCCAGCATATTTTTCCTTCAGCTCCTTGTCGTCGATAACCCTTCCCTGAATGGTGTCCACCAAGAGCATCCTGCCGGGACGCAGCCTTTCCTTCAGCTTGATCCGTGCGGGGTCCAAGTCCAAAACTCCCACCTCAGAGGACAGGATCAGAGTATCGTCATCCGTAATCAGATATCGGGAGGGACGCAAGCCGTTTCGGTCCAACACAGCTCCCATGATATCTCCGTCGGAAAACAATATGGAGGCAGGGCCGTCCCATGGCTCCATCATGGTGGCATAATACTGATAAAAGTCTCTCCTGGTCTGAGACATGGCCTTGTTGTTTGCCCAGGGCTCGGGAATGGTTATCATCACGGCCAGAGGCAGATCCATACCGCTCATCACCAGAAACTCCAGCGTATTATCAAGCATGGCTGAGTCTGAACCCGTCTTGCTGATTGCGGGCAGCACCTTGTGAAGCTGGCCCTTTAAGTGCTCGGACTCCATGTTTTCTTCTCTGGCCAGCATCTTGTCCGCGTTGCCCCGAATGGTATTGATTTCGCCATTATGCACCATCAGCCGGTTGGGATGAGCCCTCTCCCAGCTGGGATTTGTGTTGGTGGAAAACCGGGAATGCACCATGGCAATGGCAGATTCAAAGTCTTCACTCTGCAGGTCTGCAAAAAAGGTGCGAAGCTGTCCCACCAAAAACATACCCTTATACACAATGGTCCTGCTGGAAAGGGATACCACATAAGTGTCATCCGTGGACTGCTCGAATACCCGCCTTGCGATATACAGTCTGCGGTCAAAGGCAAGTCCCTTCGCTGCATCTGCGGGCTTCTTTACAAAGCCCTGCATAATGTAGGGCATACACTCCACCGCTTTATGTCCAAGTACATTGGGAAAGGTGGGCACTTCACGCCAGCCCAGAAACTCCATGCCTTCCTTTTGTACAATAATCTCAAACATCTTCTTTGCCTGATTGCGGCGAAGCTCCTCCTGGGGGAAGAAAAACATGCCAACGCCGTATTCCCGTTCCCGGCCCAGGTCAATTCCCAGCGCTTTGGTCACCTTCACAAAAAATTTGTGGGGTATCTGGGTCAGAATGCCAACGCCGTCTCCCGTCTTTCCTTCCGCATCCTTACCGGCTCTGTGCTCTAAATTTTCCACGATTTTTAACGCGTTCTCCACCGTGGCCCGGCTCTTTTTGCCGTTGATATTCACACATGCGCCGATACCGCAGTTGTCATGCTCAAATTCTCCTCGGTAAAGAGGTGCCTTGGGAAGCTTGCTTTTCACATCAAACATTGTAATGCTCCTTTCCGGTTCTTGTTTTTCACATAAAAAAAGCCGCAAGGAGTCCTTTACTCGCTCCTTTGCGACTTTTCTAAAAAGTACTATACACCTTTTTTTCTCTTCTGTAAACAGGTTTTTTTCTTAAATTGTCAGATAATCTGTCTTTTACTTTTTAAATGGTAAAATATCTGTCTGTATATTGAATTTTTGCTTCATTTCCTTCTCTCAGACACACTTTAGGGGTGGATTTTCCTGATTTTTTTATGGAAGCTTTCGCCTGTAAAGCTGCTCCTTAAACCAGTGGTATATCCCGGACGACCACTGATTTTCCGCCAGCAGCCTTCTTAAGGGAGCAAGAGTGCACAGCATAAAAAGGCGGCAGGAGAAAAGCTCCGCCCCGCTCATGTATTTTTTCGTGATCTGTCTGTGTTCTTCCTTATCCCTCTTTTGGTTTTCCCTGCTCTCTGAGTAGCCTCCCCCCTCATAGGCAGATACGGGCATGTTCAGATACACCATTTTGGCTCCCGCTTTGTAACGACACCACAAAAAATGATCGTAATCCGCCCGGATGCGATAGCTTTCCTCATAGGGCTTTTCTCTGCACAGTCTGGCGGCATAAAAGCAGGACTGATGGCAGGGAATGTTTCGATAGCACACAAGTCCTGTAATCTTGGGCGGCGAGGAGATCATCACTCCGGACTTTTCGCTGTAGGTGTCGCCGTAAAGCACCAGATTTTCCGGATGTTCCTCTCTCTCAATCACAGCGGCTGTCTGCTCTAAAACTTTATTATGGTAAAATTTGTCTCCGCAGTTTAAAAAGAGGACAAAATCTCCCTGTACATGGGAAACCGCCTGATTCATGGCGTCATAGATTCCCCTGTCCTCTTCTGAAAAAAAGCGGATACGCCTATCCCGGCGCATCCTCTCTATCGAACCGTCCCCGCTTTTTCCGTCCTTTACAATGATCTCATAATCCGCAAAGGTCTGGTCTAAAATACTGTCCAGCGTCTGATTGAGCTTTTCCCCTGGATTCAGACACACTACTATAATAGAAAATTTCATATCCGCCTCACTAAAACACCTTCTTTTGCTTTGCCAGCTGATACAGGCTTCCCGCCGCCACAATCAAAAACAGAATGCACACCGGCCAGCTCACAAATCCGGTCAGGGCGATAGCCGTATAAGATAGCAGAGAGCTGATCACATTAGATATGATATGGACGGACACAGGCATATAAAAGCTGCCGAAATACTCATAAGCGTAAGCCATCAGGCAGCCTATCAGAAATCCATAAACCCCTTGTATGGGATTCATATGGTAAAGTCCAAACAGCGCCGAGGAGATCACAAGAGCAGTCCTCACATTCATAAAGCGGCGCATATACCCGTAAATAATGCCCCGAAACAAAAGCTCCTCCGCTATGGGCGTAATGATGCCGTAGCAGATCAGATGTATCCAAAGGTCTCCCGAATACTGCTGCGCAGCCACCGCCTGATACGCGTCAGATTTGCTGATAAAGCCTGTAACGTCAAAAAGCAGGTTAAACCCAATCACCGCTCCCACGGCTGCCGCCCCAAGCAGTACATAGTTTTTCTTAGGTTCCGGCTTTAAATGGGCCAGCCGCATATCCTCTGCGGTCTTAGTCAAAAGCAGCTTTGCGTTTCCCATAATGGCAAGACCGCTTCCCACATAGCTTAAGGCCGCTATTATGGTGGCTGCATTGCCCGTAAAGCTCTCAAGGGCGCCGTCCGCATTTTTTACCACAAAGAAATCGGCTACAGGCCCTGTAAAGCTTTCTCCCACGTACTTAAAAAGAAGGCTTAAGGCGTACTGCACCACATTCCGCACCAGAATAAACATCAGGAAGGAATACAGCATCAGCCACATCCGCTGCAGCATCACAGAACGCTTGGATTTTTCATCTGTCTTTTCCTCCGTGCCCCGCAGCAGAAACTTTTTAAGCTCCTCCACGCTGCGCACAATATAATCCGCCTTTGCGGCTTTTAATTCCTCCATGCCGCCGTAGCCGTAAGCAACTCCAACGCTTTCTATGCCAAGAGCCCTTGCGCCCTCTATGTCAAATTTGCGGTCTCCGATCATGTATACCTGATCCGGCTCCACCGGATGCTCTCCAAACAGGCGATTCAGCGTCTCCTGAACCACCTCATCCTTGTTTACCCGCCTTCCGTCCAGCTCGCTTCCGACCACTGCCTCAAAATATTGGTCGATGTGAAAATGCTTCAATATCCGCTCCACAAATACAGTGGGCTTGCTGGAGGCTACTGCCAGATGCATCCCCTTTTCCTTTAGGAGGCGCAGCATCTGGGGAATCCCGTCATAAAGCTTATTTTCATAAAGCCCCTTGGTCTCAAAGCGCTCCCGGTACTTAAGCACCGCCTGCTCTGCCTGCTCCTCATCCATGTGGTAAAACTCCATAAAGCTGTCCTTTAAGGGCGGCCCTATAAAGGGCGTAAGCTTCTCCAAATCCGGCTCTTCGATTCCCATGGCCTTCAGGGCATACTGTACACTGGCCGTAATCCCCTCCTTGGGGTCGGTCAGGGTTCCGTCCAGGTCAAATAGCAAATATTTTTTCATAAATCTTCTCCTGTAAATCGTCTTTTAAAAGCTTCTTATTCTGTCCGTGCCATCGTCTGCAGTGTTCACGATCTTAAGCACCTCCACGTCATATCCAGAAGCAGCGCCAACCTGTACATGAACCACATCCCCTTCTTTTTTCCCAAGCAGCGCCTTGCCCAAGGGCGATTCGTTGCTGATGAGATTTTCCAGGGAATTTCCCCTCACGGTGGTTACGATTTTGTAGGTTTCCACACTTGCGTCATCAATGAATTTTACAGTCACCGTATTATTGATTCCCACCTCGTCCTCAGCGGAATCCTCGGAGATCACCCGGGCGGTGCGTATCATCCTCTCCAGATAGCGAATGCGGCTTTCATTCTGATTCTTTACCTTTTTTGCGGCATGATACTCGAAATTTTCGCTCAGATCCCCATGGGCTCTGGCCTCCTTCACATCCTCAAGAGCCTTTGGCCGCACCACAAGCTTCCGGTACTCTATCTCTTCCTTCATTTTTTTGATATCGCTGGGCGTCAGCTCGTCATACATAGCAATCTTCCTCTCTATACCTGTATTCCGTATACCACCGCCACGGATACAATGATCTGAATGATGGCAAACCGGTAAACAGTCTGGGTGTTAGACCAGTCCCAGACCTTCCGCACATGGTCGTGCAGCGGTGTCCTGACATTTTTTAATATATGGATTTTGAAAAAGCGCAGCAAAAAGACCTTTCCAAGTCCCAGACCTCCATCCAGAAGCAGTACAAGAGCCACTGGAATATACAAAAAGGGACAGCCCGTCTTTAGGATGGCAATGCTGATAAACAGTCCCATGGCCCTGGAGCCCGCATCTCCCATCAAAAGCCTGCTGGGCGTGGCATTGTACCAAAGATACCCTAAAATGCACACCGAAAACAGCAGGATCAGAAAGGGAAAATCCTGGCCTGCGTCCTTGATTCTGTCAATGATATATATGGTCATCAGCGTAATCAGCGTAAGGGTTCCGGAAAGCCCGTCCACCCCGTCGGAGCAGTTTGTCACATTCACCGAGGTCCACACCAGCACCACCGTAAGCAGTGCAAACACGATGGGATGCAGAGTAAACCGGATATCGAACAGGGCAAGCTCCACTACATTGGAATTATACCTTAGGAAGGTCAGGGCCACCATGGCCGCAACGCACAGATCGAGAAATCCCTTTTTGTATTCCCCCCAGGGCGTTTTGGAGGCGTCGTCAAAAAATCCCGTCAGCATACAGATCACGATCAATATCAGGTAAATCACATTTTCCGCCCGCACGGGAGCAAACAAAAGCCCCGCCGCCGTAAAGGCCAGCACAAAAATAATGCCCGCTCCCCGGGGCTTGCCCGCAGAAAGCTTCCCGTCGTGGGCAAACTCCCGCCCCGCATCCTTTGGCAGAAAAGCGCTCAGCCTGGCCGTTGCGAACACTGTGGCCGCAAAAGCAAATATAATTCCGCAAAAGGCCAGAAGGGAATCATAGTTTCCCGATAACAATACATGTAGCATGGTTACTCCTATCTGCATACCGCCATTTCAATTTTTTTCCTATTGTAGCACAAAAAGCTTCTCCTTGCAATTGACACAAAAGCCGCCTTCCCGTATAGTGAAAGCAGAAGTTGAAGCATAAAAGGAGGCCGCCCCGTGATACATAAAATTGAGCCCCACATCTATTATCCCGAATTTCGCTGCCAGGAGCCAAAGGCAGAGGATTTCCTTCTGATTTTTGATGAAAACCAGATTTACCTTCCCAAGGACCAGGACGGAAGGCTGTTTTTACCCACCTTCCAAAAAGCAAGACAGCTGTTAAAGCTGAAATACCCCCTGGAGCGGCTGATGCTGGATGCAGAATATCTCTTCTCCATCGACAGCACTGCCTTTTACCGCTTAAACGCCGCAGAGGGAAGCCTGTATCTCCCCCTGGAGGGACAGCTCTATCCCCCTTCCATTTTCCGCACCTTTCAGCCGGAATACTTGGCCTTCGCCGGCATCACCGCCTGCCAGATCAACCGTTTTCGATTAGACAGAAAATTCTGCGGCCGCTGCAGCGCACCCACCGTGCCAAGCGCTACGGAAAGAGCCTGCATTTGTCCCCAGTGCGGCATGATCGAATATCCTAAAATTTCCCCCGCCGTCATCACTGCCGTTATCCATCAGGATAAACTGCTTCTCACAAAATATGCAGGTGGGTCTTATCAAAATTGGGCGCTGGTGGCAGGCTTCGTGGAGGTGGGCGAAACCTTCAAGGGGGCTGTGCGCAGAGAGGTCAGGGAGGAGACCGGCCTTTTGGTGGGAGAAATCGTTTATTACAAGTCCCAGCCCTGGTCCTTCAGCGATTCTGCAATGATCGGCTTTTTCTCGAAGCTTGAGGGGCCGGATACCATCACCCTTCAAAAATCCGAGCTGTCCGAGGCCAGATGGTTTTCCCGGGAAGAAATCCCGGAATTTCCTTCCAGTCTCAGCATTGCCCAGGAGATGATAAAGTACTTTAAAGACGGAGGAAATCCCTTTTCCTAATCCTCTTTGATATATTGTTCCCGAAGCTGTCTGGCCGCCTGCTCCACCGCCTCCAAAAGTCCCTGGGCGGACAGCCGGATGGCTCCGTCCCCCCAGATGATCATCTGCTCCAGCGCATCGGAGGTGGCCACCGTAACCTGATGCTTTTTTCCTATCTCATGTACCGTCTTTTCAATATACTGGTCGGCAGTCTCCGCCTCCTTAGTATAAACCACATAAATATTATGATATTTCTGTATCTTTCCCGGATTTCCCTTCACCTTATAGGCATCAAATACCAGAATCAGCGTATTCCCCAGATATCCCTGATAATTGCTCATAATATCCATCAGCCTGTCTCTGGCGCTGTCTATATTCACGGCTGCAAGAGAACGAAGCTCCTCCCAGGCAAATATGATGTTGTAGCCGTCCACCAAAAGATACTGCTCTTTTGACAGATTCCTTCGCCCCATGCCCCCACTGTGAGATGCGCTCTTTCGGGAGTCATATTCCCCGCCGATTCTCTCTCCTTCCGTGGAAGCGCCTCCCCTGCTCCCCGTTCTGTGATATCTGCGATAACGGTTGATATCCTCTGATTTTGCACCATAGGTCTGGCGGAATATCTCTTCGATTTCCTCCTGGGAAATCCAGCCCTTTTCACGGCCTTCTTCCCTTTTTCTGCTTTCCAGGGGCACGGCCCCCAAAGCACTGTTCTCGTGCGATGCACTGTTTTCGTGCACTGCACCGTCCTGGTACATTGTATGGTTCTTGTCACCTTCCAGTCGAAAGCCGCTGTCCACATGGGCATACTCCTCCACCTTGTCCCAGCTTACCACAAAGCCTGCACCATGGGCGCAGAATACGGAGCCGGTAGGATTTTCCAGATCCCCCTCGCAGTCATAGCCCCTCTCTTTAATCACCTCCTGGGGATTGTGACAAGGCTCATAGCCCTTCAAGGTACAGGAAAGCCTTCCCCTCCCTCCCGTATATGCGCTTACCTCTCTTTGATAATCCTGCAGGGAGGCCACAGGAGCGCTGCCCGTGAGAATCCCTGTTTCTCCCTCTGTCAGAGGGTGCTCAAAGGAGCCGTTCATCCGCTGGATATCCGACATGGCACGGCCCAGGGACGAAAGAGGCACCTCCAGGGTGAAGGAAAAATAAGGCTCCAGCAGCAGGCAGCGTGCCTTGCGCAGCCCGTTCCTCAACGCCCGACAGGCAGCCTGCCTAAAGTCCCCTCCCTCCGTATGCTTTTGATGGGCTCTTCCAGCCAGCAGCGTAATCCGCATATCCGTAATTTCCGAGCCTGTCAGCACACCGATGTGGGTCTTTTCCTCCAGACAGCTTAGTATCTGCCTCTGCCAGCTTCCATCCAGCATATCCTCGCTGCAGGCGGTAAGAAACTGCAGCCCGCTTCCCCGCTCTCCCGGCTCCAGCAAAAGATGCACCTCTGCATAATGACGCAGCGGCTCAAAATGGCCGATGCCTATCACAGGCTCCAGAATGGTCTCCTTATACACAATGCTTCCCGGACCAAATTCCGTTTCCAATCCAAAGCGCTCCTTTATCAGGTGCCGGAGAATTTCCATCTGCACCTCCCCCATAACCTGTACATGAATCTCCGAAAGCGCTTCCTTCCAGACAATATGAAGCTGTGGCTCCTCTTCCTCCAGCTGGCGGAGCCACAAAAGGGCCTTCACGATATCCGTACCCTGGGGCAGAAAAATCTGATAGGTCATAACCGGCTCCAGCACAGAGATTTCGTTTTTACGCTCAGCGCCCAGTCCCTGTCCCGCAAAGGTCTTGGTAAGCCCTGTCACCGCACAGATTTCTCCTGCCTCTGCCTCCTGCACCGTCTGATACTGCCCTCCGGTATACAGGCGCAGCTGATCAGCCTTTTCCTCCCAGACCTCTCCCTCTCCTGCGCTGGAGCGGTTGCTTACCGGCATTTTCACCCGCAAAACGCCTCCGGTTACCTTCAGGTAGGTCAGTCTTACCCCCGAAGAATCCCTTGCAATCTTGTATACTCTGGCTCCAAATTCCTCACCATAGACAGGCGCCTTTGTATACCTGTAAAGTCCCTCCAAAAGCGCCTCCACCCCCTCCAGGCGCAAGGCCGACCCAAAGTAGCAAGGAAAAATCTGTCTTGCTCGGACCGCCTCAGAAATGCTTTCTTCGGAAATGCTCCCCCGCTCCAGGTACTGCTCCAGCAAAGGCTCCGAACATAGGGATAGCGTTTCCCAAAATTCCGGCTCTGTCTGTGTGCCCCCGAATTCCACACAATTCTCATGAAGCTTCTGCTGCAGCTGCCCCAAAAGACCCTCCTTTTCCGTTCCCGGCTGATCCATTTTATTCACAAACAAAAAAACGGGAAGTTCATACCTCTTTAAAAGCCTCCAAAGAGTCTCCACATGCCCCTGTACACCGTCCGCTCCGCTGATCACCAAAACCGCATAATCCATCACCTGAAGGGTGCGCTCCATCTCCGCCGAAAAATCCACATGTCCCGGCGTATCCAGCAAGGTAAGCTTCATTTCCCTCCATCTGGCCCTGGCCTGCTTGGAAAATATGGTAATTCCTCTGGAACGCTCCAGCGCAAAGTTGTCCAAAACCGTGTCCCCATGATCCACCCTCCCCAGGGTTCTCATGGCTCCACAGCTGTACAAAATACCCTCTGCAAGAGTGGTCTTTCCCGCGTCCACGTGGGCCAGAAGGCCCACGTTTATATGCTTTGACGGCCGTCCCGCCTGTGCTGCCGTTTTATTTTCAGGTGTTTTTTCCATAGAAAAATCCCTTTCTGTTCTATCATCATGTGAATATAATCATAGCACAGAAAGGGATGTAAGTCGATATGGCTTTCTCAGACCTTGACATTCCGCCAGTACCAAATTCCAGTTCTGAAAGGAAAAAAATAATTCGCACAAAAAATCCTGAAAACAAGCCCTTTTGCGGAAAAAGATGATAAAATA